>CAVFND010000090.1:1096-6682 GCA_963623615.1 Oscillibacter sp. ER4
GTAGAGCGCGGAATAGGTGAGCGTTCTCACCATGGAGGAATGGCGGGTGGTTGCAGCGGCAGCGTTGTTCATCGTTTGTTCTCCGTTTCTTCGAGCAGCGAGCGGATGTGCGCCATGGCGTCGTCCAGGATGACGGAGGACTTTTTGTCTACACCCGCGACATACGTGCTGCATAGATTCATCGGGATGAGCACACGGTAGGCATTGCTTGATGCGACGGCGTTCGCCATGGCGGGGGAGATCTCGCCCATCAGCGCATCAGCGATCGCAATCCCGATGGGGCCGACGATGATCTGAGCGCTGCGGCAGGCCACGATGACGGGGTTTTCACCCGTGGCCACGCGGTCAGCGCCCGCGCGGCGCATCGCGTCGGAAGCGGCGCTGTTCGTGCCGACCGCCATGATCTCGAGGTGCGGGAAGGACTTTTTGATATTCTCGACCAAAGTTTTGCCGAGCTTTCCGCCCTGGCCGTCGATGATAAGGATCGTCACGGTGTTCTCATCCTCTCTTGTGTTTTGTTTTCTGTGCAGAGGCCTTGAAAGACAAAGAAAAGGCATCAATATTCCCCTTGCAGGGAGATTGATACCTTGGTGATACCTCGTTTGCTTTCAGGGAGTGCGCGGAAGAAAAGTCAGCTTGTGCCAACGTTGCCGGCTTGTGCCGACGCGGGAATTTTATCAAAAAAGAGAATGGATGTCAATCCCTTGCCCCTTGCGGAAAGGGTGAAAAAGCGCTATGATAAACGAAACTTTTTGGTAAAGGAACCCTGCCGCTATGACGAATTTTGCCGATATCCGCGACTTTCTGCGCGCCCACTGCGCGCGCTATCCCGCGCTTGAATTGCAGGACGTCTTCAAGGCGCTCTACCAGAGCGCCTTTGGCTGCGAGCATCTGATCGCCGACCCGTCCGCCGCCGCGGACTTTATTCGCGCCGAGGCGGCGCAGAGCGAAGACAATGCCGCCGAGCTCGTCGAACCGCTCGGCGGCGGTTACTGCCGCGTGCACCTCGGCGTTTTGCAGGATGGCTTGAGTGCAGAGACGTTCGCACGGCTCTTCGCTCTCTCCGCGCGGCATGAGGAGTGCGGACGAGAAAAGCTCGAAGCGATGCTCTCGACCTTGCAGGCGATAACCGGCGCGGGCGAGCTGCCGTTCTCCGCGCGGGAGACGGCGGAGGCTGTTGAGAAGTGGCGAAAGGACGGCTTTCCGCCGCTGTACCACTCCGAGGCGTTCCGGAAGAATTACGCGCCCGCGTACCGCGTCCTGCGGCGTGACTTTGCCCGCGCGCTGCCGCTGTTTGCGCGCATCGACCGCCTGACGGCGGAAAAGGATCGCGTGCTCGTCACCATCGAGGGCGGCAGCGCCAGCGGCAAGACGACGCTGGGCGAACTGCTGCATAGCGTTTACGACTGCCCCGTCTTCCACATGGATGACTTTTTCCTTCGCCCCGAGCAGCGTACGGAGGAGCGCTTCGCGCAGCCCGGCGGCAACGTCGACCGCGAGCGCTTTTTGGAAGAGGTGCTGATCCCGCTGCGCGAAGGAAGGTCCGTCGGCTACCGCCGCTTCGACTGCGCGACGTTCACGATTGCCCCGCCGCAGAGAATCGAGGCGGGACCGCTCAACATCGTCGAGGGCGCGTATTCCATGCACCCCGACCTCGCGCCGTACTACGATCTGTCCGTGTTCCTGTCAATCTCGGCAGAAAAACAGCGCGAGCGCATCCTCAAACGGAATGCGCCCGCGCATGCAAAGCAGTTTTTCGACCGCTGGATCCCCCTTGAGCGGTGCTATTTTGACGCGCTCGATGTACAGGACCGCTGTGATCTCGTCCTTTCGGCGGACGATTAAATGAGCGTGCCGCTCGGCGCGATGCCGAGCACGTACTCGACCGCGATCGCCACAAGAACGACCAGCAGCGAGATGATAAAGCCGTGGAGCATCGGCTTTGCGCCGGACTTGCACAGCGCCGCAAAGTTCGTATTGAGGCCGATGGCGGCGAGCGCCGCGACCATCAGGAATTTGCTGATGCTCTTGAGCGCGGCGGCGAGACCCGCGGGAATGACGCCGGCACTGCACAGAATGGACATCGCGAGGAAACCGAGGATGAACCACGGGAACACCGACTTCATATTGACCTTGACACCATGGTCGCCGCTTTGCTCGGCGGCCTTTTTCTTTAAGTGGACGCTGATGGCGGCGAAGACCAGCACCGTCGGGATGATGGCGAGCGTGCGCGTCAGCTTGACCATCGTGGCAAAATCGCCCGCGGCCTCGCTGAAGGCGTAGCCCGTGGCGACGACGCTCGAGGTGTCGTTGACCGCCGTGCCGGCCCACAGGCCGAACGCCGCGTCGGAAAGGCCCATCGCGCGGCCGAGCAGCGGAAACACGACGACCATGATCGTGTCAAACAGGAACGTCGCCGACATGCCGTAGGCGATGTCCATGTCTGTTGCCTCAATGACCGGCGCGATGGCGGCGATGGCGCTGCCGCCGCAGATGCCGGTGCCCGCGTTGATGAGGCTGCTCGTCTTCCAGTCGAGACCGAGCGCCTTGCCGATCACATAGCCGAGGCCGAAGCATGTCGCCAGCGTGAAGAGCATGACGGTGAGCGAGAACTTGCCGACCGCCAGCACGGTCGTGATGTTCAGGCTGGCACCGAGCAGGATGATGGCGAACTTCAAAATCTTTTTCGAGGTGAACTTGATGCCGGGCTTCGTCTTGTCGTTCGGCGCGTAGAAGCGGTTCACGATCATGCCGATGAACATTGCGATGACCGACGCGCCGATCAGGTGCAGCCCCGCGGACTCCTCAAGTTGCTCTAAGAGCTTGGCCACCACGGCGATGACGAGCGCGATGGCGCAGCCGGGCAGCATTTTTTTCACGGTTTCAATGAATTTCATGTGCTTTTTCTCTCCTCCAATGCATATTGCCGCTGTATTATATCACTGACCTGTGATATAATAAAATTATAAATAAGAATATGTCGATTCCTGTTTGTTATCGACGAAGGAGAGAACATGGACCAGCGGCTTGAGACCTTTTTGACCGTGTGCGCCACAATGAATTACCGCAAAGCGGCGGAGCAGCTGCATTTGACGCAGCCTGCCGTGACGAAGCAGATCCAGGCGCTCGAAGCGCTGTACGGCGTGCGCCTTTTCACCTACGACAGCCGAAAGCTCAGAAAAACGGCGCAGGGTGAAACGCTTGAAATTTACGCCATCAGCCAGCGCTATCAGGACGAGGAGCTGCGCCGGGCGCTCAAACGGCAGGAGAAGACGAGCCTTCGCATCGGCGCGACAAAGTCCATCGGCGACTACATCTTGCTGCCGCAGATCAGCCGCTTTTTGAAAGAGCCGGACAACGAGCTCTTTTTCACTGTCGACAACACGGCGCATCTGCTCGCCCAGCTCGAGGGCGGGGAACTCGACTTTGTCGTGCTTGAGGGCATTTTCGACAAGAGCCGGTACGAGAGCTTTCTGCTGCGCAACGAGCCCTACATCGGCATCTGCGCGGAAGATCACCCATTTTCGGGCCGCGAGGTGCCGATGGACGAGCTCTTTTCCGAGCGGCTCATCCTGCGCGAGCCGGGCTCCGGCACGCGAAAAATTTTAGAGCGCGAGCTCATGCAGTGCGGCTACACGGTCGAGGCGTTCCGTGCGAACGTCTGCATCAGCAGCTTCAAGCTCATCCGGCACCTGGTGAGCGAGAGCTGCGGCGTGAGCTTCCTCTACGAGGCCGTCGTCAAGGACGATGCGCAGTTCGGGCATTTTTCCTGCCCGCCGCTCACGGGCGTGCACGAGCTGAATGTCGTGTGCCTCAAAAATACGAACGCGCCCGCGCTCGCGCGGCGGTTCTTGGAGCAGTGAATTTGGGTAATTTTGCCGATCTGCGCAAAAATGCGGGGAAACAAACAATATGACTGCGGTTTATGGAATCAGTCAATGGAAAAAACCAACATTTTCCTGTAAAATAAAGCTCGGATAAGATAGGTGATGATCGCCGCGCAATTTTTTGCCGCGCGGCGGCAGGCACACGGTACGCCGCGAAAAAGGAGAGCAGGAACATGAGCGATATCAACGGCAGCAAGCCCACGAATTTCCCTCTCGACGAGAGTAAGCTGGATTTCAAAATTCCCCGCACGGACGCCCCGCGCGAGAACGTCCTCAAGCTCGGCAGCATGATCACGAACCGCATCGGCCTCAAGGCCACGGCGGACGACCCCGAATACTGGGGCCTTGCCAGCGTGATGACCGACGAGATGGTAGACGTTGCGCTCAAGATGGGCGTGCGCAAGCCCAAGACGACCGAGCAGCTGATGAAGCTGACGAAAATGGAGCGCGAGCCGCTTGAAAAGCTCCTCACGAAGATGGCGTGGACGGGCATCATCGAGTACAACTGGGAGAATCTGGACGGAAAGAACCCTAAGCATGAAAAACGCTGGGTGCTGCCGCTGTTCGTCCCCGGCAGCGCGGAATTTCTGAACATGCGCAAAAGCCAGATCGACGAGCATCCCGAGGTCGCGGCGTTCTTCGAGCGCATGACGATGCTCCCGCTCGAAAAGATCACGCCCATGGTGCCGCCGGGAGGCGCGGGCATCGGTATGCACGTCATCCCCGTGGAAAAGGCCATTGAGACGGAGAACGAGTCCGTTGACTTAGAGCACATCTCCTACTGGCTCAGCAAGTACGAGGGCAAGTACGCCAAGAGCATGTGCTCCTGCCGCGCCAGCCGCGCCAAGCTCGGCGAGGGCTGCGGCGACGATGTGGAGAACTGGTGCATCGGCGTGGGCGACATGGCCGACTATATCGTGGAGACCCAGCGGGGTGAATACATCACCTATGACGAGGTGATGGAGATCTTCAAGAAGGCCGAGGACAACGGCTTCGTCCACCAGATCACCAACATCGACGGCGAGGAGAAGATCTTCGGCATCTGCAACTGCAACGTCAACGTGTGCAACGCCCTGCGCACCAGCCAGCTCTTCAACACCCCCAACATGTCCCGCAGCGCCTATGTGGCGGCGGTGGAGACGGAGAAGTGCGTGGCCTGCGGCCGCTGCGTGGAGAACTGTCCCGCCGGCGCAGTGAAGCTGGGCCAGAAGCTGTGCACCAAGGACGGCTTTATCGAATATCCCCGGCAGGAGCTGCCGGATGAGGTGAAGTGGGGCCCGGAGAAGTGGGCCATCGACTACCGGGACAAGAACCGGGTCAACTGCCACGACACCGGCACCGCCCCCTGCAAGACCGCCTGTCCCGCCCACATCGCCGTACAGGGCTATCTGAAGCTGGCGGCGCAGGGTAAGTATCGGGAGGCTTTGCAGCTCATCAAGCGGGAGAACCCGTTCCCCGCCGTGTGCGGCCGCATCTGCAACCGCCGGTGCGAGGACGCCTGCACCCGCGGCACCGTGGATCAGGCGGTGGCCATCGACGAGGTGAAGCGGTTCATCGCCCAGCAGGATCTGGACGCCGCCACCCGCTTCGTGCCGGAGAAGGTCATCCCCAAGGTGGACGGCGAGTTCGGCGAGAAGATCGCCGTCATCGGCGCAGGCCCTGCCGGTATGAGCTGCGCCTACTATCTGGCGAACAAGGG
>CAVFND010000091.1:0-3629 GCA_963623615.1 Oscillibacter sp. ER4
CGTGGTAGTGCATGTACGGGATGCGGTAGCAGCGCGTCGGCTTACCGGCCAGTGCGCGGACATAGTCGCCTGCATTGCCGATGTAAGCGCCCGCGTCGAGCGTCACATCGCAGTAAATTTCCTTCATCTCGCCGTCGGGCGTGTAGTAGCCGCGCGCGCTCATGCGCATCGCGCCGCGCACGATCGTGTCGGTCATGGCCTCGCCGCGGGAATAGACGAGCTTGACAGGGCGGCAGAGCTTTTTGGCGACGAGCGCCGTGACGGGCTCCAAAAACCACTCCTGCTTGGCGCCGAACGAGCCGCCCATCGTCGCCTTGACGACGCGCACATGGCTCTCCGGCATCTCCAGATAGTCTGCGAGCACGGTGCGGATACCGTGCACGGCCTGATTCGGGCAGTAGACGGTCAGCATGTCGATATAGGGGTCATAGTCGGCGATGCAGGCGTGCGTCTCCATCGTGGCATGGTGCAGGCGCGGCAGCTCCATTGTGCTGCACACTTCGATGAGCCCCTCGGTGCTCTCCTGCTTTTTGCCGACCTCCAGCGTGTACTCATCGCGGACAGGTGTTTCGCCCTCCAGACAGTTCTTGCCCGCGAGCGTATCGTCAAAGCTGATGGAAAACGGCAGCTCTTCATACTCTACTTCAACAAGGCGCGCGGCCTTCTCCGCCGTCTCCTGGTCGCAGGCCGCAACCACGCCGATCTTGTCGCCCACAAAGCGCACATAATCGTTGAACGCGCGCTCTTCGTTCGGCAGCGACGCCTGGTCGAAGCTCGAACGGTAGCGGTTATACTTGCGGTCAGTGGTGTTCAGACAATGGAAAACACCGTAAACGCCCGGCAGTGCGAGCGCCTTTTCCACATGGACCGCCTTGACATAGCCGTGCGGGATCTTGCTGTGGAGCATGCAGAGATACGCCATATTGGGCAGCGAAATGTCGCCGGCGTATTTGGTATACCCCGAGGCCTTGCCCTTGGCGTCGTGAATCGGGCGCGCTGTTCCAACGTAATTCAAATGGATGCCTCCTAAACGGGCGCGCAATGGCACACCCGTACAATTCTGATGTTATCTTTATACCATGCAGGCGTTGAATTAGCGTTGAGCTATTCGACCATAGTGTTATTTTTTACTTAGGATATCGCAATTTCGTCGAAGTACTTGCTATTTTTCAACGGTTTGGGTATACTTATTTCATTTATTACACTAACGCGCTATTTTATCTGGAGGCCTTGACAATGCCTGAATTGAAAGCAAAACTGTTCGGTACGCCCGCTGTTTCCGTCGACGGGCGCGAGATCACGCTGCCGTATAAAAAGGCGGACGCGCTCTTATATTATCTCATATTAAAGCGCAAGGCCACCCGCAGCGAGCTCATCGGCCTTCTCTACGAGGACGCCGACTCTGCCACCGCGCTCAAGAATCTGCGCCACGCGATCTATTCAATCCGCAAGGCGTTCGCTTTCGACCCCTTTGTCCCCGGCCAGCGCTCGATCGTTGAATTTTCGCCGGAAGTTGAAATTTCCTGCGATGTGCAGGATTTTGAGCGCGGCAATATGCTCAGTGCCTATCACGGAGACTTCCTCAAGGACTTTAATATCTCCCACTCCTCCGCATTCGACGCCTGGCTGAGCGATGAGCGCAACCTCTATCAGTCGCAGTATCTCCACCAGCTTCTGGCTGCGGAAAAGGAGGCGTATTACGCCGGCAAGCTCGACCTTGCCGAAAAGTACGGCACGGAGTACATCGCCATCGACCCATTGGAGGAAAGCGCGTTTTCAACGCTGATGCAGGTCTACCGCGACCAGAAGAAATTCCGTAAAGCGCTTGGCCTTTACCACACGCTCTGCAAGAACCTTTCCGACGAGTTCAGCATCTCGCCGCTCAAGGAGACATCCGCGCTGTACTATCAGATCGTCGACGCGTGGAACACATCGACCTACAAGCTCGAGGATGGCAGCGACCAGCAGCTCATCGGAAAAGACGCGGTGCTGCACAAGCTCGTGGCGCTGTGCAACGGCTCGCGCCTCGAGAGCGACAAGATCTGCGCGCTCATTCAGGGCAAGGCGGGCGTCGGCAAGACGTACCTCATCAACTACATCCTGCACCAGTATGATTTTTCCGGCTGGGCGATCTGTCAGGCCTCGTGCTACCAGTCCGAGACGAACACCGTGCTCGCCCCGTGGAACACGATCATGCTCCAGCTCATCCCGAAGTTTGAATCCGAAAATATCCGCATTCCGGATGTTTACATCAAGACCGCGGCGGGCCTCTTCCCCTGCCTGTCCGTCGAGTGCCAGCACAATTTCTCCGGCATTTCAAGCGACTATCCCGCGGGGACGGATTATCTCGCAGCGCTCGAGAGCACGCTGCTCATTTTGTCGACGGTCGCGAAAAAGGTGCCGGTGCTGCTCATCTTAGAGGACATCCACTGGATCGACAACAATAGCGCCGATTTGCTTTCGATGCTGCTGCACCGACTGCGCAGCACAAACATCACGATCATCTGCACGAGCCGCGACATTTTGCAGCCCTACGCCCAGCAGGTGCTCAACAACGCCGTGCGCGACAAGCTGCTCGACGTGTACAACATCGGCGCCTTCTCGCAGGAGGAGACGACGCGCTTCGTCAACTTCTACGCCCCAGGCCGCTACTCGCAAAAGGAGATCGACAATCTCTATCAGAGCACGGAGGGCAACGGTCTGTTTCTCGTGCAGCTGCTCGACTCGATGCGCGAGTCGAACGGCCTCAAGAATATTCCCGGCAGCGCGGACAGCATCATCCAGATGCGCCTGTCCGGCCTTTCGTCCGACGAGTTGCAGGTGCTCGACGTCATCTCGGTCTTCCGCGACTGGGCGCCGTTCGACATTCTCACCTCTCTTCTGACAAAGACGCCGCTCGAACTTTTATACCTCTGTGACCAGCTCAAGCAGAAAAACCTGCTCACCGAATCCACGCGCGGCAAGGTGCTCGGCTACTCGTTCACGCACGAGCGCGTGAAGGCTATGCTCTCGCAGCGCCAGTCGGAGTCTGCGCGCCGCATTCTGCACCTGCGCGCCGCGCAGTATATCGAAGCCCAGCTTGACAACAACGGCTCGGTTGACCTTTACGATCAGCTGGTGCAGCACTTCACCGCCGGCGGCGATATGTTCAAGGCGTTCAAGTACAAGGTGCTCTCGCTCGACGTGTTCGCCGGCATGTGCTATGAGCTCATGCCGATTTTGACCGACGGTGCGGACGCGCTGATGGTCAAGGAAGAGGGGCTCACCGGTTACTTCCAGCTTCTCGAGCGCGAGCTTGTCTCACTGCGCTCCACGCAGTTCGGCGCGAACGCCAAGGAGCTCGACCAGCTCGAGCGTCAGCTTTTATATGTCGAGAGCCGCTACTACATCCACGGCGGCGAGTACGACACAGGCCTCCCCGTTGTCGGCCATCTGCTCAAGATCAGCACCACCGCGGGCGACTGGCAGATGGCGGCGAACGCGCATTTGCAGTTCATCTACTACGCCATCCAGACCTACGACCTGCCCGTCATGCGCGAGCATCTGCGCCTTGGCATGCAGTATAAGTCCCGCTTGGAAAATACGCCCGATTGGGGCAAATTCCTGCGTCTGCAGGGCCTCATGTGCCT
>CAVFND010000091.1:3639-4241 GCA_963623615.1 Oscillibacter sp. ER4
CATGTGCCTGATGATCGGCGAATACGACGAGTGCCGCAGCTGGCTCGAGCGCTCCGTCAGCTTCTTTGAATCGCTCGACACAGACGGCGAGGGCCGCTATGTCATCAGCATCGCGGGCGCGTACAACTACATCGCCGAAACGTACCGCCTCGAGCGCAGCTTCGACAAGGCGCTTGAATACTACGACAAAGCCATCCTCTTCAACCAGCGCCGCGGCTCGTATCCCGGCGCGGCCATCATCTACACCGACTACGGCGTCGCCGCCTATCAGAGCGGCGAGACGGAGGTCGCGCGTGAGCTGCTGGCCTACGCTGAAGAGCTCTACCAGTCCTTCCACGAATACAGCCAGATGCCGATCGCACTGTCGTACCTCGCGCTGTTCGACGTGGAGGATGGGCAGTACGTCTCCGCCGCCGCGCGGCTGAGCAAGGCGCTCGACGTCGGGCACAAGATGGGCTCCCCATGGTGGAATGGCATTACCCTTTACATCATATGGAAAATCAGGCTTCTTCTGGAAAAGCGGCAGGCCGATGTGCCGGAGATTGCCGCGCTGTGGCCGCAGGATAAGCGCAAGCACTGTATCCAGTGCCTTGAGTATCTCC
>CAVFND010000091.1:4251-6639 GCA_963623615.1 Oscillibacter sp. ER4
GCCTTGAGCCGCGCATCGAGACGACCGAAATGGAGCAGGCGCTTGCAGCGCTGAACGCTGAAACGGCCGAATCGTGACGATTTTATTACAACAGAAAAGACCCGCCTCAGTAAGGCGGGTCTTTTTGATTGAGTTCGGCCAGAAATCGCCCCAGCGCGGGGTTCTGGTTGCCGGTCTGCCACGCGGCGATGATCTCTTCCTCCTCCCCCTCGCCGACGAGCGGGACGAAGACAAGGTTGTCGGCGTTGTAGAGGCGGTCGGTGCAGTAGTCGGGCAGGAGTGAAATGCCCTCCTCCGCCGCGACCATCATCAAAATGCTCTCCGTGTCTGCCGAGCGGAAAAGAATGTTCGGCTTGTAGCCCGCCTCGGCGTAGCGCTGCATGAAAAAGGCGTCGCCGTAGGAATCGGGCGCGGCGTCGGGCGACATATATAAGATGTTCTCCCCGCGCAGCTCCTGCCGCGTGAGCTGGCGGCGCTGCGCGAGCGGATGGCCCGCATAGAGCGCGACGACGAGCCGCGCCTTTTCGACCGTCTGGAACGCGACGCCCTCCTGCGTGCGCAGGTTCGTCGAATCCCAGGTGAAGACGATGTCATACTCCTGATGGAGGAGCCCCGCGGCCAGCACATCCGTCGAGCAGCGGTAGAACGAGATGAGCACATTGCCGTTTTTCTGGTGGAAGTGGCGCATCAAGACCGAGAGGTCGCTGCGCTCGTAGCCGCGCACGTAGCCGACGCGCAGCGTACCGGTCAGTCCCGTCGCCGCGTCGTGCACGCGCTCCTGCGCGCGGCTCATGCGCTCTAAGATCGCTTTCGCGTCCAAAAGAAACGACTTTCCCGCGCTCGTCAGGCTCACAGGCCGCGTGCTGCGGTCGAAGAGCTCGCAGCCGAGCGTCTGCTCAAGCTGCTGGATCTGCTGCGTCACCGCGGTCTGTGAGATGTAATACTGCTCCGCCGCCTTTGTGAAGCTCCGGTGCTCCGCGGCGGAGACAAAATAGCGTAGCTGATTGCGATTCATGCGCTCAATTCTCCATAACATAAGTTTTACTTATTATATCATCCGATAATCGGTCTTGTAAAGTCTATCCTCCTGCGATAAGATAAGCATATCGTTCATAAATCTTTTACAAATGTGAGGTCAATCAACATGAAACGCGAATCGTTCCGCTCCCGCCTGGGCTTCCTGCTCGTCAGCGCGGGCTGCGCCATCGGCATCGGCAATGTCTGGCGCTTCCCCTATATCACGGGCAAAAACGGCGGCGGCTATTTTGTTCTCTTTTACATCCTGTGCCTGCTTATCATGGGCGTTCCCGTGCTGACGATGGAGCTCGCCGTCGGCCGCGCGAGCCGCAAGAGCGCGATCCTCGCCTACAAGACGCTTGAAAAGCCCAAGTCCAAGTGGCACATCCACGGCTGGTTCTGCCTGATCGGCTGCTACCTTCTGATGATGTACTACACGACCGTTTCCGGCTGGATGGTGAGCTATTTTGGCAGGTTCCTGACCGGCAAGTTCTATTCCGGTATGCCCGCGGAGGACGCGTCCGCCGTGTTCGGTCAGCTGCTGTCTGACCCCGTCGAAATGGGTATTTTAGCGGTCGCCATCGTCATCGTCGGCTTCATCGTCTGCTCGTTCGGCCTGCAAAAGGGCCTTGAGCGCGTGTCCAAGGTCATGATGCTCGCGCTGCTGTTCCTCATCCTCGTGCTCGCCATTCACAGCCTGACGCTCTCCGGCGCGGCAGAGGGCATGAAGTTCTACCTGCTCCCCTCGATGGATTCCATCCGTGAAAACGGCCTGCGCAGCCTCATCACCGACGCGATGAACCAGGCCTTCTTCACGCTCTCTCTCGGCATCGCCGCGATGGAGATCTTCGGCAGCTACATGTCCGATGACCATGCCCTCACCGGTGAGTCCATCCGCATCTGCGCGCTCGACACGTTTGTCGCGCTCATGGCCGGCACGATCATCTTCCCCGCCTGCTTCTCCTACGGTGTCGCGCCCGAGCAGGGTCCGTCTCTCCTCTTCGTCACGCTGCCGCAGGTGTTCGTCAATATGTCCGGCGGCCGCTTCTGGGGCACGCTGTTTTTCCTGTTCATGATATTTGCGAGCTTTTCCACGGTGCTGGCGGTGTTTGAAAACATCCTCGCCATCTGCATGGATACCTTCGGCTGGAGCCGCAAAAAGGCTGTGCTCGTCAACGGCGTGCTGCTGATGCTCCTGAGCCTGCCCTGCGTGTTCGGCTACAACATCTGGAGCAACTTCCACCCTATCCTCGGCAAGGACGTGCTCGACAGCGAGGACTTCCTCGTGAGCAACCTCCTGCTCCCCATCGGCTCGCTCGTGTATCTGCTGTTCTGCGTCACGAAGTGGGGCTGGGGCTTCGACAAGTATCT
>CAVFND010000092.1:0-6627 GCA_963623615.1 Oscillibacter sp. ER4
CTATCGTGAGGCGCGAGTGACGTTTGCTCGGCGGCAGACTGCTTGCCGAATGCGGTATTGCTGCGCTCGCCGCATTGTTAAGACTGGCGGTAGACGGGAATTAGACTGTACTTCTACAAGATAGGCAGAGCGGCAGCGGATGATAGGAGCAGAGGCAGGTCGTATAGCAATGCTAACGCGGCAGCGCCGCGCGAAGATACTCCCATTCCGGAGGTATAAAGGTCATTCAAGCCTGAGACTGCCAATCTAAACGCCTTTCTTTTGGACGGGCGACGCCCGTTTTCTTTCTCGGGAAAGAAAATGGGGGTCGCATCACGTGCAGCGCCTGCGGCGCTGCTATCCCCACAGCCCTATGGGCTGCAAAAAACCCACCGCGCAGCGCGCGGACAATAAGGAGTTGTTTTTAGTGTTAAAAAACGTCAAATGCGCCCGCTGCGTCAAATGCGGGAAAGAATATGAGGCCACGCCGAACCTGACGAACTGCTCGTGCGGCGGCATTCTCGACATCATCTACGACTACGACTACATCAAAAAGAACCTGACGAAGGAAAAGCTCAAGTCCCGCCCGAACACGATGTGGCGCTACCGCGAGCTGCTGCCGGTCGAAGAGACGACGCCAGACACGCCGCTGCGCGTGGGCTGGAGCCCGCTCTACGAAGAGCCGCGCCTTGCCAAGCAGCTCGGCCTTAAAAAGCTCTGGGTCAAGGACGACGGCCAGAATCCGACGGCGTCCTTAAAGGACCGCGCTTCCGCGATGGCGGTCGCCAAGGCGGGGGAGGCGGGCGCGAAGATCATCGCATGCTCGTCCACGGGCAACGCCGCAAGCTCCCTTGCGGGCAACGCCGCGGCCGCGGGTCTCAAGACCTTCATCTTTGTCCCTGAGCGCGCGCCCAAGGGCAAGGTCGCGCAGCTGATGACCTTCGGTGCAAACGTCATCTCCGTCAAGGGCAACTATGAAGAGACGTTCGAGCTTTCGAAAAAGGCCATCGACAAGTGGGACTGGTACAACCGCAACGCGGCTATCAACCCATACCTCTCCGAGGGCAAGAAGACCGTCTCGCTCGAGATCGCCGAGCAGCTCGACTGGAAGATGCCGGACTATCTCGCCATCTCCGTCGGCGACGGCTGCACCATCGCGGGCGTGTGGAAGGGCCTCAAGGACCTTTACGCCATCGGCTTTATCGACAAGCTCCCGCGCCTCATTTCCGCGCAGGCCGAGGGCTGCCACCCGATCAACCGCGCCATCGCGGAGAAGAGACCCTGGGAGCCGATGGAGGAGAATACGCTGGCCGACTCCATCGCTGTCGGCGTGCCGCGCAATGCGGACAAGGCGCTCATGGCGATCCGCGAGTCGAACGGCATCGTTGTGAACGTGACGGACGAGGAGATCATGGCGGCGCAGAAGCTGCTGGGCACGACCTGCGGCATCTTCGGCGAGCCTGCGGGCGTCACCGGCACGGCGGCGGTCAAGAAGCTCTGCGAGCAGGGCGTGCTTGGCGAGAATGACACGGTCGTCTCCGTCGTGACGGGCAACGGCCTCAAGGATGTGGCCAACGCCATCAAGTTCTGCGGCGAGCCGATGAGCCTGCCGAATGACCTTGACCTGCTCATCGAGGAATTCGACAAGCGCGGCATCAAGACCGAAGCGTAACAAAAAAAGAAGAGCCCCGCGAATCGAACGATTCGCGGGGCTCTTTTCATATAAAATACTTTTTGACGAATGGGAGCTGGTGCAGCAGTGCCGAGACGAGGAACGACAGCGCGCCGATGATCAACGTCAGCAGGGGAACGGAGAGAAACACGTTGAGCGACAGCGTGTTGAAGTGCAGAAAAATGTCGAACGATTCGATGAACAGCGGGTGCACAAGATACGCGCCGAAGCTCCAGCGGGACAGCGCGCGGATGCGCTCATGCCCTTTTTCGCTCAAGCTCGGGAAGTTCAGATGCTCCCCGGCAAAGACGAACAGGGCGACGCACACGAGCAGCACGTTGAGCGAATTGTAGCTGTAGAACAGCGCCATCGCCTTTCCCTCCGCGCGCGAAACAAGGGATGTCAGCACAAACGTGAGGACAAAGCAGAGCGCGCCGAGCGCGTAAATCACGCGCTTTGCTGTTAAGGAAAATCCCTTGCGTGACAAGGAATAACCAAGCAAAAAGTAGGCAAGCGGATAGCAGGCTTTGCCTGCGGTCACCTTGAGGCTTACAAGATATTCCCCTGCGGACAGCGACAGCAGTGCCATGATCTGTGGCAGAAGAAAGCAGAAAACGAGTGCGAGCAGCAGCGAATAGCGCAGGAGCTTTTCATCCCGCACGACAGCGCGCAGAAGCGGGACGAGCAGGTAGAGTGCCACGATCACGAAGAGGAACCACATGTGGTAGTGACCATTGAGAAACTGCTGCATCTCCAGCTCTTTGGGGCAATCTTCAAAGTTCACCATGAAAACCGCGTAGAGTGCCGACCAGAACAGAAACGCCGTGACGATGCGCAGCGCGTTCTTTTTCAGAATGTGCCCGATGCTCTGCGAGCCGGAGAGAAAGAGCGCGCCGCTGATCATCAGAAAAACGGGGACCGCCCAGCGCACAGAACTGTCGTAAAGGTTAAAGGCTTGCCATGCCATTGCGTGAACATCTGTGTCGGCCCAGTGCTGCGCGGACAGGTGCAGCACGATGACGGCGAAGGTCGCCAGCACGCGCAGTACGTCAAAATACGCGATGCGCTGCGGTTGTGTCTGCTCCATCTTACGATTTGACGGCGCTTTCTTCTTCACCGGGCTCTGCCGGCGCGGTATCCTCCGCAGCGGGGGAGACAGGGTTTTCTGCCGCGGGCTCTGCCGCGGCAGCTTCGGACTCCTGTGCCTGCTGTGCCTCCTGTGCGGCCATGGCCTCGGCACGGCCTTCTTCGCGGGCCTGCTTCACGGCCTCCTCGCGTGTCTTTTCCGCCTTGGCGCGCTCACGCTCGACCATATGCTGGGCGTGCTTGTTTTGCAGCTTAAAGACGAGCCGCAGCACGAGCACCAGCACCACGATCGCAAGGCCGAGCCAGCTCCAGAACTTGAGCTCGAAGAGCGTTTTGACCGTCCAATATTTTGCCTGCATGCCGAGAAAGCAGAACAGGATCGACACGGCGAGCGCCGCGCCGAACAGCAGCACCCACAGCACCGACTTGACGGCGCTGCGCTTGCGTACGCGCAGGTGCGCAATCAAAAACAGCAGACTCAGCAGAAAAAACGCAGGGAACTGCGCAAATAAAATTTCTCTCAGATCCATTGGTTACCTCACAGTGCGCATTTGCCGCGCTTCAAATATTCGCCCATCTTTCCGCCGACGACCTTACCGCCGTCCACCTGAAGCTGACCGCGCAGGTAGACCTTTGACACGCCGCCGTTCGTGCGGAAGCCCTCGAACGGCGTGTAGCCCGCCTTGGAGAGCATGTCTGCGCCGTGGAGCACGTGGCTCGCGCCGGGATCGTAGACGACGATGTCGGCGTCGCTGCCCGCGGCGATGACGCCCTTGCAGGGGAAGAGACCGTAGAGCTTGGCGGGATTTTCGCTCAGCGCGCGGCAGACGCCGCCGAGCGAGAGCTTATTTTTATTCATTGCGATGGTGTAGACGACCTCGCCGCGCGTCTCGACGCCGGGAAGGCCGCCGGGGATCTTCGTAAAATCATCGCGGCCCATGTCCTTCTGTTCGAGCGTGAACGAGCAGTGGTCGGTCGAGATGGTCTGCACCTCGCCGCGGCGCAGCGCCTTCCAGAGCGCTTCGCTGTCCTCCTGCGAGCGGATGGGCGGCGCACAAACGTAGCGCGCGGCGGAGGAAAAGTCGGGATCGTAGTAAACGCCGTCGTCGAGCGCCAGATACTGCGGGCAGGTCTCGACATACACGGTCTGCCCGCGGCGGCGCGCCGCGGCGATCTCGTCAAGGGAAGCCTTGTTCGTTGTGTGGACGATGATGACGGGCGCGTCGGCCGCCTGCGCGATGCGCAGAAGACGGGAGACGGCCTCGGCCTCCAGGTAGTCGGGGCGGGAGATTGGGTGCGACACGACGTCCGCGCCCAGGCCGCTTGCCTTGAGCTCGGCGATGCGCGCGTCGATGACGCCCGCGTTCTCGCAGTGGACGCCCGCAATGCCGCCGCGGACCTTGAGCGCTTTCAGCGCGCGGTAGACCGCACCGTCGCCGATCATCATGGCGGGGTAGGTGAGATACATCTTGAAAGACGTGATACCGGCGTCGAACATCGCATCAAGCTCGGACTCGATGCTCTCGTTCCAGTCGTCGATGGTCATGTGGAAGCCGTAGTCGCAGTAGCACCTGCCGTCGGCCTTTTTGTGCCAGAGATCAAGCCCGTAGGCAAGGGATTCCCCTTTATTGGGGCAGGCAAAGTCGATGACCGTCGTCGTGCCGCCGCGGATGGCGCTTTTGCTGCCGCTTTCAAAGTCGTCGGCCGTCGTGGTGTTGCACACGTCGAGATCAAAGTGTGTGTGCGCGTCGATAAAGCCGGGGAAGAGCATGCAGCCCGTCACGTCGACGACTTCGCTCTGCGCGGCGAGCTCGGGCGGGATGTGACCAAGCATTTCGACCTTTTCCCCGTTGATGAGCACGTCAGCGCGGCGGCAGCCGCGGCCGCTGACAACATAGCCGCCCCGAAGCAGTGTTTTCATGGAAGAACCCTCCTTTGAAAAAATACCGTTCCAAATTAACAAAAGCATAGCATACTTTTTATCTGATTTCCATAGAGTTTGGAAAAAATGTGAGATGCACCAAGAATTTTGCCGGAAATTCGGAACAATGCTGTATTGAGAAAAAACCGACCATGCGATACAATAAAATCATACCACATTCCGCTTTGATCTGTGCAGAAACTGAACCTTTTCAGCGCGTAAATTAACCCAGAACCCATGAAAAGAAGCTGCGCGCCGATCAGGACAGAGCAAGGCAGAGTGAAAAATTGAGGAGGAAAACACTATGCGCAAGTTCCTATCCGTCCTGCTCGCAATGGCAATGGTCCTCTCGCTGAGCGTGACCAGCTTTGCGGCAGACACCGACAGCGAGGCGAAAGCCGAGATGGCGGGCAAGACCGTGATCCTGCACACGAATGACGTGCACGGCGCGATCGAAGGCTATGCCTACATCACCGCGCTCAAGGCCGACTACGAGGCCAAGGGCGCCGAGGTCATCCTCGTGGATGCGGGCGACTACAGCCAGGGCACGACCTATGTCAGCACCACCAAGGGCGCTGATGCGGTCACGATGATGAACGCCGCGGGCTACGACGTCGTCACCCTCGGCAACCACGAGTTCGACTACGGTTACGCCCAGCTCAAGGAGAACATGACCAAGGCGAACTTCAAGGTCCTCTGTGCCGACGTTTACAACGCCGACGGCACCACCGTTTTCGACGCGAACTACACCTACACGACCAAGACCGGCGTGAAGATCGGCTTCTTCGGCATGGAGACGCCTGAGACCCAGACCAAGACGAACCCTGCGCTCATCAAGGGCCTCAAGTTCGACACGGATCTCAAGGCCGTCGCTGAAAAGCAGGTCGCGGCACTCAAGGACGCGGACATCGTCATCTGCCTTGCGCACCTGGGCGTGGACGCTGAGTCTGAGCCCTACCGCTCCACCGACCTCTACGCCGCCGTCAAGGGCATCGATTTCATCATTGACGGTCATTCCCACACCGTGATGACCAAGGGCGAGAAGAACGAGCCCATCCAGTCTACCGGCACCGCGTTTGCCAACATCGGCGTGATCGTCATCGACGACGAGAGCAAGAAGATCGAGAGCAACTCCCTTTACGAGATCAAGGAAGACACCGCCAAGGACGCGACCGTTGCCGCCGCGGCAAAGGTCATTGTTGACCGCGTCAACAATGAATACGGCATCAAGTTCGCCACCAGCAAGGTCGAGCTCAACGGCGCAAAGGCCCCCAACGGCAACCGCGACGTGGAGACCAACAACGGCGACCTCATCACCGACGCGATGCTCTGGAAGGTCCTGCAGAACAAGGACGGCCTGACCGTGAATGAAGATCACGTGGTCGCCATCACCAACGGCGGCGGCATCCGCGCGGCGATCGCCAAGGGCGATGTGACCAAGAAGGACATCAACACCGTTCTGCCGTTCGGCAACACGGTCGCGGTCGTCTATGTCACGGGCGAGCAGCTGCTTGAAGCGCTCGAAGCCTCTACGTTCAGCACCCCGACGGCGGTCGGCGGCTTCCCGCAGGTCTCCGGCATCAACTTCACCATCCACACCGGCAAGGCGTATGACAAGAACGACGCCACCTATCCCGAGTCCACCTACTACGGCCCCAAGACCATCAACCGCGTGGTCATCAACAGCGTCAACGGCAAGGAATTCAAGGCCAATGAGGTCTACGCCGTTGTGACGAACAACTTCTGCGCCGCCGGCGGCGACACCTACTATGCCTTCAAGGCCGCTTCCGCCCAGTTCGACACCGGTATTCCTCTGGACGAGGCTGTGATGGAGTATGTGACCAAGGAGCTCAAGGGTGTCATCGGCGAGCAGTATGCCGCGCCTCAGGGCCGCATCACCTACTTCAATCCCTTCAAGGATGTGAAGACCACCTCATGGTACTTCAACTACATGATCCATCTCTATGAG
>CAVFND010000093.1:0-6498 GCA_963623615.1 Oscillibacter sp. ER4
GAAAAGAGATATCCCTCCCTTATCCGCTCCCCCCCGCGTCAGGCGGGGAGTATATTATACTTCTTTATTGAAGTAAAAGAACTTCTCGTCTTCCCCTCTCTTCCTCATGCAGGAAGAAAGCATCTTATAAGAAGCATTGTTCTCCTTGAAGCACTTGGCGACGACGTGGCCCAGATGGCACTGGTAGAGGCCCCATTCGGCCACAGCACGGAACGCTTCGACCCCGTAGCCCCGTCCGCCGTATTCCGGCGCGATGCGGCAGCCCTCCTCCGCGCCGCCCTTGCCGTCGAAATGGTAGAGCAGCACCTCGCCGATGCACTTGCCGTCCAAACGGATGGCAAAGTTGATGGCGCGCTTTTTGGCGAAGTCCTCGCGCACAACGTCGAGGAAGTAGGTGTTCAAGTCCTCGCCCTTCCAGTCGGTGCGGTAGTCGTAGCCCCACCACTTGTTGCGCTCATCGTCAAGGCAGAGCGCGTTGTAGGCCTCACGGTCCTTGTCGGTAAAGGCTGAGATCGTCAAACGCTCAGTCTTGAGCGTCGGGATCTCGCTCAAATCCTCCAGCTCGTTTTTCACGTCGAAGCAGAACTTTTCCGCGAGCTTGCATGGCAGGTACTGGAGCTTTGAGGTGCGAAGGCCTCGGTCGCCCGCGTCATCCTCGCGGTTCAGATACCTGACGCCGTCCACGGCATAGCAGCGGGCGAACTCCTGCACCGTCGCGGGATAGACTCCCTCGTAGCCGTAGAGCGCCTTTTCGATGTGGACGTGCAGCGTCTCGCCGCAGCGCTCGGCCATCGCAATCGAGATGAGCCGCCCCTCGTACTCCATGCCGCCGACGCAGAGCCACGACGCGCCCGTCAGGCGCAGCATCGTCTTGGCGAGCGCCAGTTCCTGCTTGGCCGACTGCGAGGTCTTTTCAAACACCTCGGCATAGTCCTGCCAGAAGCGTTCAATCAGCGGCAGGTCGTCCTTCCCCAGCGGGCGGAACTGTGCCTCGGGATAGAGCTTGCGGAATTTGTTGACGTGGTTGCGCTGGCCGCTGTAGTGGCGGCCCGGGTACTCGCGCAGGTCGTTCGCCTCGTAGATATAGTCACGCCAGGAGCGGAAATTGTTGAGATGGAAGCGCGGATAGCGCTCTAAGAGCTTTCCCGTCTTCTCTTTCGGCACGACGGACAGCTCGAGCGAGATTCCCTGCTCCACGCAGTAGTCCTCGATAGCGCAGAGCGCGGCCTCTTCATCGCCGTCCGGTCCGGGCACGGGATAGTCGAAGCAGGGCTTGCCGTCGATGCAGTTTTTCACGATCAGGCAGCCCGCCGCCTCGGCGTACTGCGGGTGCAGGTGCCCGCGCCACATCAGCTTGACAAGCGCGGAATACTCGCATAATTGGTAGTTGCAGTCCTTATAATAGCGGCGCAGGTGGGACAGATCCCGCTGCGCAACGGGTTTGAATCTCAGCATGGAAAACCTTTTTCTCCTTTTTGTGTCGTATCGACTATTTTACCCGCTTTTGCGCCGCGTTACAAGTCCTTTTTCATTTTGGCTCCAGCTCGGCGAGCACCATCTGCGCACACTCAAGGAACTGCTGGAGCGACGCCTGCCGCCCCTCGCCCGCGCGCACGGCCATGCCGAGCTCGCGCGCCGATTTGGGCTCCACCGGCACAAGCAGCACGCCGTCGCCGCGGCCGCGCAGCGTCAGCTCCGTCATCATGCTCACGCCGAGGCCGTGCTCGACCATGCTGATGACCGTCGGGTCGTCCACCGCCGTCGGCAAAATGCGCGGCTTGACGCCCACACGGTTGAAGATGCGCATGATGTCCTTGTCAAAGCCCTGCGCAGGCATGATGAAATCGCGCCCGTCAAACTCGCTCAGCGGATACCCCGTGCGCCCGTCGATGGGGTAATCCTTGGGCAGCACGGCGTACATTGTGTCGTCGCGCAGGTGGATCCACTCGTAGCCGCTCTCCTCTTCCTGATGGCTGACAAAGATGACGTCCATCTTCCCCTGCGCCAGAAGCTCATAGGGGCTGCGGATGTGGTCGGCCATGCGGATGTCAACGTCGACGTCTGGCCGCTCCTCACGGAAGCGCTGGATAATGCTCGGCAGCCAGTGCATGGCCATGCTCGCGTACGCGCTCACTCGGATGACCTCGCTGCGCGAGGACGCCACCTGCGCGATCGTGCTGTCAAGCCGCGCGTTGGCCTGCAAAAACTCGCGGATGACGGGCGCCACGCGCTCACCGTCTTTCGTCAAGCGGACGCCGCCGCGCCCGCGCTCGAGCAGCGTGAAGCCGACCTCGCGCTCAAGGGAATTCATCATGTGCGTCAGGCCGGACTGCGTGTAGCCCATCACCTCCGCCGCCTTGGTAAAGCTGCCGAGGTCTACCGCCATCAGCAGCGCTTCTAACTTTTTGCTCTCCATAGGATATTCCTTTCCTATTAGTATTCAGCATGTATAGATTATAATATATCCCCGTGCTGTATGCAAGCGCAATTCTCGTTTTCGACACCTTTTCACAAACTTTTTCCATCATCTGTCATACAGCTTGGTCTTTTTTGTCCGCCTGCTGCGTAAAATAGAGCCTGAGGTGATGATCTTGAAACGACGTTCCGCGCTCTTGCTGCTGCTTTTGCTCACATTCCTTGCTCTCTATTTTTCCTGCGCCAAAGACGGTCAAGCTGTCGCCGTCTCAGCCCCGTCCCTGCCGCGGCGCTGCATCGCGCTGACCTTTGACGACGGCCCCTCCCCGCAGACAACTGCCGCCCTCCTCGACGGGCTCAAGGAGCGCGGCGCGCACGCGACGTTCTTTCTCATCGGCGAGCAGATCGCAGGCAATGAAGACCTTGTCCGCCGCATGAAAGACGAGGGCCATCAGGTCGGCGGCCACAGCTTCACGCACACCCGCCTCGACACCGCCGACGCCGCCGCGCTCGCCGAAATTCAAAAGACGGATGACGCCCTGCGCACCATCCTCAGCGGCGGCGACTACTGGCTGCGCCCGCCCTGGGGCTTTGCGAGCGATGCGCTCAAAAGCGCCGTCATCGTCCCGCTCATCTACTGGACGCTCGACACGATGGACTGGAGCGTGCGCAACAAGGACCTCGTCGCGCATCACATCATCGAAAACGCCAAAAGCGGCGACATCGTCCTCCTGCACGACCCGTACGACACGAGCGTCGAGGCTGCGCTTCAGGCCATCGACGTATTGCAGGCGCAGGGCTATGAGTTCGTCACGCTGGAAGAGTTGTTTTCCTGCGCCGGCGTCACGCCGCAGGCGGGACACTTCTACCTGCGCGCGGATGAAGAGGTCCCGTGGTAAGGCTTCCGACAAAATTTTTGAAAAAATTTCAAATTAGGGCTTGCATTTTCCGGACTGGTGTGCTATTCTATCTAAGCTGACATTGAGCAGCACACATCATCCGGGTGTGGCGCAGTTGGTAGCGCGCTTGACTGGGGGTCAAGAGGCCGTGAGTTCAAGTCTCGCCACTCGGACCAAGTAATGATAATCCGAACTACATTATCCAAGTGGGTAATGTGTTCGGATTTATCATTTCTATTGAAAATATCTTTTGATAAAAGCGAGGACAGAAACTTTACTGTCCTCGCTTTCTATGCTATACTCAATTCAATAATTTTCGACGAGTAAGGAGGATAAACTCTGATGTACTTTCCAGCCGAAATGAACTTTCAATATTTCTTTTTTGATACATACCCTGGCTACTTTTTGCAGGTGCTTCCTGTTGCCCTACTTGTCGGAATAATTTATGTTATATTTAAGACAAGGAAAGGAAACGCTTTATCAAAAACGCTTATATCGTCACTTTTTGTATGTTACATTACGGGTCTGTTGTGTTTGACCCTGTTTATTTCTATATTAGGCGATATCTACTATTTCTTGTTTTATCATATGCCCAGCGGCAGAACCTATAGCTGGTTTTCCTTTGAATTTGACTTCATTCCGGATTTTCATCTCAATTTCAGCACTGAAAACGCTGGAAATATATTGATGTTTTTCCCTTTTGGATTACTCTATCCATTGTTTAACAGAAATAACACATGGATACGCACCCTGCTCATCGGGTTAGCAGTTTCGATTGGGATTGAATTGTTACAACCGATTTTTGGTAGAAGTTTTGATATTAATGATATTATTTTGAACGGAATAGGAGTCATTGCCTCTACAGCAATCTTTTTCTTCTTAAAATTGGCTTTTCTACAGAAAAAGCAATTATAATCAAATATTTTGAAAATTCAGGGCTGACAATAAGGCGGGAGCATCGTTGCAGATGTTCCCGCCTTTGTTATACCTTGTTCTCTTGTTCGGCTTGCTGCTTTGCTTTCCACTCAGCATATTCCCGCTGCCCGTCCTCGCTCTCAAAGAACGCTTGAATTTCTGGGAGCAGGATGCGGGCAAGGGCCTCTACCTCGTGATAGGGAATCCCCGTGCCGTAGTCATTGGGTTTCTTTCTGCGCGGCATGGTATCACCCCATTATAGCTGCCCCTCGTCGAACAGATAGCCTTGAAACACTATGCCACCCCCAGTAATGAAACGGCCCCGCGCATCCTTGGGTATCTGTTCGGCGGCGCTGGTGTTGTCGAGAATGATTTGAGAAAGCACGCTGTCCGCCCTGCCGCAAACACGGAAATCCATGTTATTGCGTATCTGGCCGGGAATGATGGTTGCATCCGGCCTCTGCGTGGCGAGAATAAGGTAGATACCGAACGCTCGGCCCTGCCGTGCGATGGTGGACAGCCGGTTTTCAATTTGTGCCAGCAGCTTTTTCCGCTCGTTGTCGGCTCCGGTCTTGTCCAACATCTCCGCCACCTCGTCACAGGCAAATATGAGCCGTGGGAGCGGCCATTCTGCGGTTTCGTTGTAGGCGTCGATGTTCGGACAGCCCCGCGCCGCCGTCCCTCTCTTTACTCGGACAGATTTTCGGTGCAGAACAGCTGGATGCAGTTCTCGATCATCTCCTGATCGTAATCCGTAGAGATACCGGAGGCCAGCCAATAGGCGTAATTGCCCGCGTCATACTGGCCCAGCGCGTCCAAGTCGCTGCCGTAACGGAATTCGATGTGACATGTCGTCGTGGTGGTGTCGGGTGCCAGGCAGAAGTAAGTAAACTCGCCGGAGTCGGCATCATCGCTCTCATACTCGTACAGGCCGCGGATCTCCTCCATGCCGACATAGTGGTAGGTGTGGGAGAAGAGCTCGTTGCCCGCCGCGTCGTAGCCCTTGATGATCGAGGACGCGCCGTCAAATTCCAGCGTGCTCAATCCCTCGGTGAACGAGCAGTTGTAAGCGCCGCCGCCGTTGGCGTAAGCAGCGACCGCCTCCTCACCGTAAACCGTGCCGGTGACCATGGAAGAGAGCTTGTCATAGGCGGCCTGCGCGTTTTCTTCGCCAACGAGGGCGGCGCAGTCGTCGATCCAGGTCTGCGTATACTCATCGGCCAGAATGACCGGCCAGAGCTCCTGATACGAGCCCGTCAGGTCGACAAGGAGCTGCTCGGCAGCGGCTTGATTCTCATCCTTGGGCTGCTCGGTGTCGGTGGTGTTATTGGCGTCGCTGCTGTCGTCAGGCTGCTGAGCGCTGCTTCCGCAGCCGGTCAGCAGCGAAAGGGATAACACCAGCGCCAAAAGCAGGCTGAGCATCTTTTTCTGTTTCATCTTGATCGATCCTCCATAAAATAAGTGCCGCAGTTAGATATCTCTAACCGCAGTGCTTATTTTACGGGCTTCTCCCCGCAATTGCAATGACCGACCGGGCTTTTTTCTATCCATTCAGACTTTCTTTCGATACCCCGTCGGCGGCACGCCGTACTCCGCGCAGAAGGCGGCGGTGAATTTGTTGGGATTCAGATAACCGACCTGCGCGGCGATCTCGCCGACGGTCGCCGTGCTTTCCCTGAGCAGCCGCTCCGCCGCCTGCAAACGGTATTTCTTCATGTAGGCGTAGATCGAATCCCCGTAAACGCCGCGGAAGCACTTTTTCATCACCGTCGGCGATAGTCCAAAACGCTCCGAGAGCTCGTCGATCGTGTAATGCTCAGAAAAGTGCTCCACGAGGAATGCATGGATGTTTTTGACCGTTTCAATCTGCGCCGCGGGGAAATACGGGCGCTTCGCAGCGTCCTCATCGGGCCTCAGCTCCGTCAGCACCAGCAGCAGCTCCAGCACCTTGACGCGGATGTAGCCATAGCGGATGGCCGTCGGGACTTTATAAAGCTCCGAAAAAATATGGTCGATGGTCGCCTCCGCCCGAATGATCGTAAAATCCCGCGCCAGCGCCAGCGCTCTGATCCGCTCCAGATCCACCGCCAGCAGCGCGAGGATTCGCTTCATCTCCTCTGTCACGGCAGAAAAGTTGATCGTCACGGTGATACCGTGGTAATGGGCGGTGGGAAACTCGGACTGGTGGGCGCTGTCATGCAGCGAGCACAGTGATAGGTCTCCGGCGGACATATAGCAGTATTGGTTTCCACCGAACAGACACTCGCAC
>CAVFND010000094.1:0-6486 GCA_963623615.1 Oscillibacter sp. ER4
ACTCCGATTTGCTCGCAAAAGCGCACTGCATATCGCACTGTCGAGTTTAATATAGCACAATATGTTGTACTTCAATTCTGAGAAACTTGCGTTTTGCTCATCTCTACCTTGTTATTCCTGAACAATTAGTGTATCCGTTTTTTGGCGATTCGTCAAGAAAAACGGAACGTTTCACAAAAAAGAAAATGCACGATGCTCTTTTTCACCGGAACACGCTTGTATTTTGAAAAGGGGTATGGTAACATAACAAATTGGGTCGATAGCTGCGCCAAAACGGCGCAATTCGAAATAAAATGAGAAAAACAAACAGATCGGAGAAAAAACGATGGAAAACATGGAAAACGAGGCGCGCAAAAAAGTGATGCTGTCCGGCATTCAGCCCAGCGGCGACCTGACCCTCGGATCCTACCTCGGCGCGATCAAAAATTGGGCCGAGCGCGACGAAGAATTTGACAACTACTACTTTATGGCCGACATGCACTCGATCACTGTGCGTCAGGATCCCGCGGCGCTGCGCCGCCGCACGCTCGAGCAGCTGGCGCAGTACATTGCCTGCGGCCTTGATCCCGAGAAGAACACGCTGTTCATCCAGTCCCACGTGCCGCAGCATGCCGAGCTCGGCTGGGTCCTGAACTGCTACACGATGTTCGGCGAGCTCTCGCGCATGACGCAGTTTAAGGACAAGTCTGCCAAGAACAGCGAGAACATTAATGGCGGTCTCTTCACCTATCCTGCGCTGATGGCGGCGGATATCCTGCTCTATCAGCCCGATTATGTCCCCGTGGGCGAGGATCAGAAGCAGCATGTCGAGCTCTGCCGCAACATTGTCCAGCGCTTCAACGGCATCTATGGCGACGTCTTCAAGATGCCCGAGCCGTACATCCCGAAAGTCGGCGCGCGCGTGATGAGTCTGAGCGACCCGCTGAGCAAGATGTCGAAGTCCGATAAGGACCCCAACGGCTCCATTTACCTCATGGAAAAGCCCGAGGACATCCTGCGCAAGTTCAAGCGCGCCGTGACCGACAGCGATACGGAAAACTGCGTGCGCTACGATCCCGCAAACAAGCCCGGCGTTGCGAATCTGATGACGATTTACGCCGCTGTGACGGGCAAGGGCTTTGACGAGATCGAGCAGGAATTCGCCGGCAAGGGCTACGGTGCGTTCAAGCCCGCCGTGGGCGAGGCCGTCGTCGAGACGCTGCGTCCCATCCGCGAGGAAGCCACGCGCATTTTGGGCGACAAAGCATATCTCGAGTCTGTGTACCGCGCGGGCGCACAGAAGGCGTCTTACGTGGCAGAGAAAACGCTGCGCAAGGTCTACAAGAAGGTCGGCTTTGTCGCGCGCTGATTAAAGGGTGGAAAACATGAACGGAATTCCGAAAGAGTTATTGCTGAGCGTCGGTGGCGCGCTGCTGTGCGCGTTTGCCGTCAGCTTCCTGATGTGCCCGCTCGTCAAGTCGTTCGCCTACAAGATCGGCGCGATCGATGTGCCGAAGGACAACCGCCGCATGCACAAAAAGCCCACGCCGCGCCTCGGCGGCCTCGCGATCTTCCTCGGCTTTATCGTGAGCATGCTGCTGTTCGTCAAGGTCGACCATCAGTTACAGGGCATTTTGCTGGGCGCGTCCATCATCGTTGTTTTGGGTGTGGTGGACGACATGTCCCCGCTGCGCGCATATTTTAAGTTCTGCGTACAGATCTTCGCGGCGCTCGTCGCCGTGTTCCACGGTGTCGTGATCCAGGCGCTCTCGAACCCGAACGTCTTTGCCGAGAGCCCGTATTGGGACTTAGGCTGGCTGTCCATTCCCATCACGGTTTTGTGGATCGTCGGCATCACGAACGCCGTCAACCTCATCGACGGCCTCGACGGTCTTGCCTGCGGCGTTTCGACCATCAGCGCCATTTCGATGCTCGTCATCGCGCTGCTCGTCTCTGAGAGTGACGTGGCGCTCGTGATGGCCGCGCTCGTGGGCGCGTGCCTCGGCTTCATGCCGTACAACAAGAATCCGGCCAAGATGTTCATGGGCGACACGGGTTCGACGTTCCTCGGCTACATCCTTGCGACGATCTCAATTCAGGGCCTTTTCAAGTATTACGCCATCGTGTCGTTCGCGGTGCCGTTCCTGATTTTGGGACTTCCGATGTTCGACACGCTCTTTGCCATCATCCGCCGCTTGGCCCACGGGCAGAACCCGATGGCGCCTGACCGCGGTCACATTCATCACCGCCTCATCGACATGGGCCTCAACCAGAAGCAGGCCGTCGCGGCGCTGTATGTCATCAGCAGCATTCTCGGCCTCTCCGCCGTGGTGCTGACGTCGAGCGGCGCGATCAAGGCGATGCTCTTTTTGATGGCGCTGGCGGTGGCGGCGTTTCTTGCCTCGCGCGTCATCTTCCGCCGCGATATCGACAAGGCGATGCAGGCGGAAAAGGCCGCGGCAGAGGAGAAGAGCGCAGTTTCCGCCGCTCCGGCGGAAACTGCGCCCGCAGCACCTGCGGCACCTGAAGAAGAAACCAACGAAGAGAAAAAAGAGGAAGCATAAATGGAAAAACTGCGCATTATGAGCGTGTTTGGCACGCGGCCCGAGGCCATCAAGATGGCCCCGCTCGTCAAGGAGCTGGCAAGCCGCGACGAGATCGAGAGCCTTTGCTGCGTGACGGCGCAGCACCGCGAGATGCTCGACAGCGTGATGGAGGTCTTTGACCTCAAGGCTGACTGCGACCTTGACATCATGACCCCGCGGCAGACGCTTTCGACCATCACGAGCAAGTGTCTTCTCGGCATGGACGACGCCATCGAGAAGATGAAGCCCGATATGATCTTAGTTCACGGCGACACGAGCACGACGTTTGCCGGTGCGCTCTCGGCCTTTTACCACAAGGTACCCGTCGGACACGTGGAGGCGGGCCTTCGCACCTACGACAAATACTCCCCGTTCCCCGAGGAGATGAACCGCAAGCTCGTCACGGCCATCGCCGACCTCTATTTCTGCCCGACGAGGAACAACCGTGAAAATTTGCTCAAAGAGGGTGTGACCGAAGGCCTGTTCATCACGGGTAATACGGTCATCGACGCACTGAAAACAACGGTAGGCAGGGATTATCGCTTTACAACGGAACTGCTCAACGAGCTGGACTATTCGAGAAAGGTCGTGCTCGTGACCTGCCACCGCCGCGAGAATTACGGCCAGCCGATGGAGAACATCATGACCGCGCTGCGCGACATCGCCCTCCAGAATGAGGACTGCGAGCTTGTCTATCCCGTGCACCTCAGCCCCGTCGTGCGCGAGAATGCGCAGAAGTTCCTCGCCGGTACGCCGCGCGTGCATTTGATCGACCCGCTGAGCGCGGACGAGATGCACAACCTCATGGCGCGCTGCTATATGGTGATGACCGACAGCGGCGGACTCCAGGAGGAGGCCCCCGCGCTCGGAAAGCCGGTCCTCGTCATGAGGAAAGAGACCGAGCGCCCCGAGGCGGTCGCCGCGGGTACGGTGAAGCTCTGCGGCGTCGAGTACGACGATGTGCTGCGCATGGGCAACGAGCTGCTGCGCAGCAAGGAAGCCTACGACGCGATGGCGCACGCCGTCAACCCCTATGGCGACGGCCATGCCTGCGCGCGCATCGCCGACGCGATTTTGTGGCACTTTGGCCGCCGGAGCGAGCGCCCTGCGGACTTTAACGCCTGATTTGACAATGTGAGAAGGGAGTGGAGCGAAATGAGAAAGCGGAGGGTGACGCCCATCGGCGCTGCTTTCGTCGCGCTCGTTTTGCTGGTGCTCCTGTTTGTGGTGCGCGGCGCGCTGCACCGCCCCGCGCACGTCGTGCTGCCGCAGGATGCGAGCAGCACCGATATGAGCGACGCGTCGCTCGACGACAGCGCTGTGGGACGCATTGCCGTGCGGCCCGACACGGTGCAGTCTGCCATCGCAACGCTCGAGCGCCCAGCGCGCTACTCACGCACGATCACGGTCGAGCGCTACTATTCCGGCGGCAGCGGTGTCGACCGCAGCAGCGTCAGCGTCGACGGCGAATGGATGCGCGTCGACACCGAACAGGCGAGCGGCGCGCAGAGCCATACGATCTCCAATGGCGAAAAGACCTGGGTCTGGTACGGCGGCAGCGAGCTCTATTACGAGAGCGCCGCGGCCTTCACCGCCGACGAGGAGCAGGGCATCCCGACGTATGAGGATATCCTGCGTCTCGACAAGGACCGCATCGCGACGGCGGATTACCGCCTGCTCGACACCGTGGACTGCATCTTTGTAGAGACTGCCGCCGATGACGGCGGCTACATCGAGTGCTATTGGGTCAGCGTGAGCGACGGACTTCTCTGCGCGGCGGAGAAATTGCAGGGCGAGGATGTCGTCTACCGCATGGCGGGCATGAGCGTCGACAGCGGGAACGTGGCGGAGGGTGCTTTCACGCTGCCGGACGGCACGGTGCTCCACGAGAGCGAGCTTGATCTGGCAAACCGGTAAAAAACTGAAAACAGCCGTCCGAAGATCGTTCTTCGGACGGCTTTTTTGCTGAATATGTCACAAAATGAGCAGCAGTCCCAGCGCGACGAGTAACTCGTCGTCCGCCTTTTCCTCAAAGAGAAAAAAGAGAATGAGCAGCAGCAAAAGGTCCGCTGTGTCCACGCCCTTGAGCGGCAACTTGTCGAGAATGCGCGAGAAGAACTGCGACGCCTCCTGACCGATCGGCGGAGGGGGAGAATCCCCCTGCGGCGGCCTTGGCGGCGCGTTTCCGCCGGAGGGCGGCGGGGGAGGCGGCCTATTGTCACGCGGCGGCTCGCCGCGCGGCGCGTCCTGCATCGGCATGCGGGTGTAGATGCCGTCGTCGTTGCGCAGATAGCGGTTATACATTGCGCGGCCCCCCTTCGCTGAGCAGCAGCGTCTTGCCGAGGTGAATGAAGCGCGCGAGCTGTGCTGCGCGCTCGACCTTGTCCTGCCGCTCTGGCTTCAAAAACGGGCGCAGCGCGCGCAAAAACGCGGCGGTCTCGCCGCTCTCGGGCCGGTTCAGCTGCGAGAGCACGGGCAATAGCTTGGCGATCATGCCGGGGTCGATGCCGCCGAGCAGCGACGAAAGGTCCCTCATCGGATCGCCCTGCGGCGGTGGCGGCGGGGGAGCGGACGGCGCAGGGCCTGCCGTACCGCCTGCGGGCGGGGGAGGCGGCGCGCTGCCGCCTGATTGCCCCATCTGCTGCGACAGGCTCTGCGCCATGTTCATCACCTGCGCCATGGCGTCCGGATCGGAGAGCAGGGTATTCAGTTTTTCCTCCCACTCGCTCATCGTGACGCCCTCCCGCGGCCTTTATTTTTTTGCGCTGTCGTTGATGCGGTTCATGATCGCCATGCCCTCTGGGCTCTTCATCAGACTCGAGAGCATCGCGGCCAGCTCCTTCGTGTTGCCCGCTGCGGCATTCTGCGCCGCGTGGTTGAGCGCTGCGCCGCCATCCTGAGAGGTAAGCATCTGCATGAGCCTCTGCCCGTCGTCCGACTGCAGGAGCGACTGCGCCATGGCGGGATTGCGCTTGAATTTGTCGATGAGCTGCTGCGTGCTGTGATCCATAGCTGTGCCTCCGTTTCCTGTCTTTCAAGGCAGTATATGAGAGGGCTGCGGCAGTTGTGCCGCCGCGGCGGCGAAATTTTTTGAAAAATTTTCCGAGGCTGTGAAAGAAAACGCCCTGCCCGCGCAGATGTATGGTGTAAGGCCTTTGAGGAGAGAAACATATATGTTTTCAAACGAAGCATTTGCCCAAAATGCAGAAAAGTACATGGACACGGTCTTTCGCGTGGCCTACGGCTGGCTCAAAAACCCGGACGACGCCAACGATGTGACGCAGGACGTATTGGTAGCGCTGTACAAAACGGACAAGGCGTTCGAATCGGACGCCCATTTGAAAAACTGGCTTATCCGCGTCACCGTCAATCGCTGCAAGATGCTCTTCCGCTCGCCGTGGCGCCGGCATGAGGATATCGACGACTACGCCGAGATGCTGTCTTTCGAGCAGCCGCGCGACGGCGAGCTCTTCAAAGCTGTGATGGCGCTCGACAAAAAATACCGCGTGCCGCTGCTGCTCTTTTACTATGAAGGGTACTCGACGGCGGAGGTCGCGTCGATGCTCGGCATTCCGGAGAAGACCGTCAGCACAAGACTTTTTCGCGCAAGGGCAAAGCTCAGAACGATTTTGGAGGAGGAGTAAGGCAATGACAGAAAAAGAGAAATTCCAACGCGCGTTTGCGCCGCTGCACGCCTCCCCGGACACCTTGACGGAGGTAATGAAGATGACGGAACAGAAACATAGAAAGCGCGCGCTGCGCCGCGCGGCGACCCTTGGCCTCGCCGCCGCCCTCGTGCTGGCGCTTGCCGGCATAGCCTATGCATCCGACCTCGGCGGCATCCAGTACACGGTGCAGCTGTGGCTCCACGGTGAGATGACGGACGCAACGCTGACGGTGAAAAACGGTCACTATACCGTCA
>CAVFND010000095.1:0-6377 GCA_963623615.1 Oscillibacter sp. ER4
ACTCATAGCCGATGATCTCGTCCTGCGCGTTGAGCGCCATCTTGGTGCAGTAGCCCTCCGCCATTTCGAGGTAGCGCGGACCCTTGGCGACCGTGCCGAACATCGTGCCGATCTGACTGCGCAGGCCCTTGCCAAGATCTTCAAGAGAAGCGCCGACGGCGAGGCCGTCCTCAGAGAAGGCGGACTGGGTGCGGCCATAGACGATCTGCAGGAACAGCTCGCGCATGGCGGTGTTGATCGCGTCGCACACGAGGTCGGTGTTCAGCGCTTCGAGAATGGTCTTGCCGATCAGGATCTCGGAAGCCATGGCGGCGGAATGGGTCATGCCCGAGCAGCCGATGGTCTCGATCAGAGCCTCCTGAATGACGCCCTCCTTGACGTTGAGCGTCAGCTTGCAGGCACCCTGCTGGGGCGCGCACCAGCCCACACCGTGGGTAAAGCCGGAAATATCGGCGATCTGCTTGGCCTGGACCCACTTGCCCTCTTCGGGGATCGGAGCCGGACCGTGATATGCGCCCTTCGCAACGGAGCACATATTCTGCACTTCGGTCGTGTAAATCATAACGATCTTCCTTTCTTATCCTCTGTCTCCGTGAAAACACGGAACGTATCCATACGTGTTTTTATCATAGCAAACGCGGTCTGTTTTTGCAAGGTGAAAAAACGGAAATACGGGCAAAATCCGCATTCCTTTCCCTGATTTTCCGCATTGCCGCGCTTTTTCGTTACAGCAGGTGGCGGATCGGGCGCTGGACAACGCTCAAGATCTCGTACAGCGCGTGCTTTGCCCACGGCGGTGTCACTTCTTCAAACCGCGCGCCATATTCGGTGCTGCCGTCGTGCAGGGCAAGGCGGCTCTGCGCGATATAAGGCACCTCCGCCTGCCGCAGCGCGGCGTTGATTTCCTCACTCTCGATGACGAGCATCAACTCCGTGTCGAGATACGCGCTGCGCATGTCGGCGTTGAACGAGCCGACGACGCTTAAATCGTTTCCGATCAAAATTGTTTTCGTATGCAGCGACTGGCCGCAGACGACCTCGTAGACGTCGACGCCGCGCGATAAAATATCCTGCTTTTCGCGTAAGTAGTCTGAGCAGCCGCTCGGGTTCGCACCGTTTTCGATGGCATTTGTCAGCACGCGCACCTGCCGCGTCTCGGCAAGTGCTTCCAGATCGTTATACATTTTGTCGTTGCAGATGATGTACGGCGTTTGCAGCAGGACATCATCGCCCTGCGCCATCAGATGGACGAGCGCATCCCACAGCTCTGGCGCTTTCGCCTCCGCGCGCGGCGAGCCGCTGAGCAGGCTCACGCGTGCGACCGCCGTGGTCTCCGTCTCCCAGTCAACGGCGGCAAAGGCTTCGGGATACGTCTCATGCAGGGACGCATAGCGCTCGCGCAGGGTGTCGGTCTTGTCCGACGTCTTCCCCGCGATCGTCTGATTCTACGGCTGCGGCCAGACACTTTCAAAACAGGTCAAAAGTTGAGTGACCGAGCTGCCCTCTCCCCCGTCCGACACGACGAACATGTCGCGGTCGATGTTCTGGCTTTCCTGATACGAGCCGAGAAAGAGATCGTTCGAATTTCTTCCGCCGAGGATGTACCTGCTGCCGTCGGCGATCAGATATTTATCGTGCAGGCGGTAGTTGAGCTTCCACGGGCGCAGGAGGTCGATGGGGTCGTAGAACCCACCTCGACATTTTCTTCCGCCGCGAGGGCGCGGAGAACGCTGCTGTTTTGCAGATGCAGAAAGCCGTTCAGCCCGTCGACGATGACGCGCACCTGCACGCCGCGCCGTAGAGCGCGGCCATCAGGTCCTGCCCGCTCTCGTCTGCGCGCAGGTCGAAGGTCAAGAAGATGATCTCTTTCTCCGCGCTCTTGATGAGCTGCAGCCGCCAGAGCAGCGCGCTGTCGGCGTCCTCGATGTTTTTCACACGCTCCCGTGCCGCGTCTGTGCTCAGTCGGGTTTCATATTGGCTCCACAACTCCCCGCTTGCCTCTTTCTGCGGCAGAGGGACGAGAATGGCCGTCAGCACCGCGTATAAAAGGTACGCGCCCAGCGCGATGCCCAGTCATTTTAAGACATGTTTTCGTTTCATTTTTCACCTGCTTATCATAAAATTCATGCCGTCAGTCTATCATAAGGGTTGTACGCTGTCCTGCGGTGCGGCGGCGGTAAGTTTCCCCGCCCGAAGAGCCGCAACTTTCGCCCAAACGGAAATTTCTCGAAAAGAGGTCTTGACAATCCGCCAATTTCCGACCTATACTGTGGGCAAATTAAAAATACCCCACAGGGGTATTGTATTTGTCCCGAAGGAGGAATCAAATTGAAAAAGGAAACCTATGACGTGACCGGTATGAGCTGCGCCGCCTGCTCCAGCCGCGTTGAAAAGGCCGTGTCCAAGCAGCCGGGCGCGCAGCAGGTCGCGGTCAACCTGCTGAAAAACAGCATGGTCGTCGAATACGACGAATCCCAGCTCTCGTCCGCGCAGATCATCGCCGCGGTCGAAAAAGCGGGCTACGGCGCGTCTCTGCACGCAAAGCCCGGCAGCGCACCCGCTGCGCAGTCCGCCGAGGCCGGCGGTGCCAGCGCCGCGCAGAAGGCTTACAGCGGCATGAAAAAGCGCCTCGCTCTCTCGCTCGTCTTCACCATCCCGCTGTTCTATCTCTCGATGGGCCACATGATGGGCTGGCCGCTGCCCGCGTGCTTCCTCGGCATGGAGAATGCGATGACGTTCGCGTTCACGCAGTTTTTGCTGCTGCTGCCCATCGTCTATATCAACCGCCAGTATTATATCGTCGGCTTTAAGACGCTGTGGCAGCGTTCGCCGAACATGGATTCGCTGATCGCGCTGGGCTCCAGCGCCGCCATCGTGTACGGCATCTACGCCATCTATAAGATTGGCATCGGCTTTGGCCAGATGGACATGGACACGGTGCACACCTATATGATGGAGCTGTACTTTGAGTCTGCGGGCACGATCCTGACGCTCATCACCATGGGCAAGACCATGGAGGCCCGCGCCAAGGGGAAGACCTCCGACGCGATCACAAAGCTCATGAACCTTGCCCCCAAGACCGCGACGGTCGAGCGCGACGGCATCGAGAGCGTCATCCCCGTCGAGCAGGTGCAGGTCGACGATGTGCTCATCGTCAAGGCGGGCGAGAGCGTCCCTGTCGACGGCGTCGTGCTTGAGGGCACGTCCTCGGTCGACGAATCCGCGCTGACGGGCGAGAGCATCCCCGTCGAAAAGCAGGCGGGAGACTCCGTTATCGGTGCGACGATCAACAAGTCCGGCTATTTCAAGATGCGCGCGACCAAGGTCGGCGATGACACCGCCCTTTCCCAGATCGTGCGCCTCGTGGACGAGGCCACAAGCTCCAAGGCCCCCATTGCCAAGCTGGCCGACAAGGTCAGCGGCGTGTTCGTCCCCGTCGTCATCACGATCGCCATCATTGCGACGGCGGCGTGGCTGCTGACGGGCCACAGCGTGGAATTCTCGCTGTCCATCGGCATTTCCGTTCTCGTCATCAGCTGTCCCTGCGCGCTGGGTCTCGCCACCCCGACGGCCATCATGGTCGGCACGGGCCGCGGCGCGGCCAACGGCATCCTCATCAAATCCGCCGAAGCGCTTGAAACGACGCACAGCGTCAACACCGTCGTGCTCGACAAGACTGGCACCATCACGCAGGGCAAGCCTGTCGTCACCGACGTCGTCGACGGCGGCATCGGCAGAGACAAGCTTCTCTCCGTCGCCGCGTCGCTCGAAAAGCTCTCCGAGCATCCGCTCTCCGAGGCCATCGTGGCCGAGGCGGAGAAGAAATCGCTCGCGTTCCTGCCCGTCGACAAATTCGAGCAGATCCCCGGCCATGGTATCCGCGGCGAGGTCGAGGGCAAGCTGTGCCTCGCCGGCAACCGCCGCATGATGAAAGCCAGCCATATTGAGGGCAGTGCGCTGCTCGCACAAGGCGAGGCGCTGGCTGAGGACGGTAAGACGCCGCTTTACTTCGCCCTCGACGGCAAGCTCATTGGCCTCATCGCCGTGGCCGACGTCGTCAAGCCCACGAGCGCGCAGGCCATCGCCGAGCTCTCGAGCATGGGCATTGAGGTCGTCATGCTCACGGGCGACAACGCCAAGACTGCCGAGGCCATCCGCCGTCAGGTCGGCGTCGACCGCGTGGTGGCCGAGGTGCTGCCGCAGGATAAGGAGCGCGAGATCCGCCGCCTGCAGGAGGGCGGTAAGAAGGTCGCCATGGTCGGCGACGGCATCAACGACGCGCCCGCCCTTGCGCGCGCGGACGTCGGCATCGCCATCGGCGCGGGCACGGACGTCGCCATCGAGTCGGCGGATATCGTGCTGATGCGCAGCGACCTGCTCGACGTCTCGACCGCCGTACAGCTGAGCCGTGCGGTCATCCGCAACATCAAGGAAAACCTCTTCTGGGCGTTCTTCTACAACGCCATCGGCATTCCCATCGCGGCGGGCGTGTTCTATCCCGCCTTCCAGCTCAAGATGAACCCGATGCTCGGCGCGTTTGCGATGAGCTTCAGCTCGGTGTTCGTGGTGAGCAACGCTCTGCGCCTGCGCTGGTTCAAGGCCAAGCACACGGCGGCGAAAACGGTTTCTTCTCCGTCGGATCACGGAGTGGAGATAGCAAGCAAGGATATTTTGGCAAGTAATGAAAAAGGAGAAACAAACATGGAAAAAGTCATCAGCATTGAGGGCATGGCCTGCATGCACTGCGTGAACCACGTCCAGCAGGCGCTTTCCGCCGTTCCCGGCGTGAAGGAGGCAAAGGTCGATCTCGAGAGCAAGTCCGCCACCGTCAGCGTAGACGGCGGCGTGACCGATGCGGCGCTCAAGGCCGCCGTGGATGAGGCGGGCTATCAGGCCGTCTCCATCCGCTAAAGCCATGAGAGCCGATCATGATTCCGTCCGCCGCAAGCTGAAAATTGCCCGCGGCCAGCTCGACGGCATTTTGCAGATGATCGACGACGACCGCTACTGCGTGGATATCTCCAACCAGATCCTCGCCACGCAGTCGCTGCTCAAAAGCGCCAACCAGCAGATCATGCGCGCGCACATCGAAGGCTGCGTGCGCGAGGCCTTACAGACCGACCACATCGACCCCAAGCTCGAAGAGGCCTTCCAGCTCCTCGAGCGCATGGCGCAGTCGTAAACGCGCGGAAAACGGCACGGCGGGTGAAACCCGCCGTGCCGTTTCTTATCACCCGCTGAACAAAAACCTCTTGGACAAGGCGCTCTCTTCTGCTATACTAAGGGTGTGATCGAAAGAATTGACCTGAAAACGGAGGTTTGCAAATGAACAGAAGCGCAAACAACCTGACCCTTTGTGAGGACCCGCACGACTTCCTCGTCATGCAGAATCTCTACGATGCCGCCGTCCGGCAGCTCACACTGAAATTCAACATCCTCAACAGCGAGTTCAACGTCCTCTACGCGCGAAATCCCATCCACCACATCGACGGGCGCGTCAAATCGCAGGCAAGCATCGTCGCTAAGCTCCTCAAGCGCGGTCTGCCGCTCTCGATTGAGTCCGCGCGGGCAAACATCAACGACATCGCGGGCGTGCGCGTCGTTTGCAGCTACATTGACGACGTCTACCGCGTTGGCGAGATGCTGGCGCGGCAGACGGATGTGGAAATCATCAAAAAGCAGGACTACATTCAGACGCCGAACTACAACGGCTACCGCTCGCTGCACATGGACATCAAGGTGCCCGTCTACCTCTCCGACCGGACAGAATATGTCGTGGCGGAGATCCAGCTGCGCACCATCGCGATGGACTTCTGGGCAAGCCTTGAGCACGATATCCGCTACAAGGTCGACAAAACGAAGCTGCCCGAGGGCATCAACGAGGAGATGTTCGAGTGCGCGGGCAAGATTGCCGAGATCGACCGCCAGATGCAGGACATGTACCAGCGCATCAAGGCCTCGGACGCTTACAACGAAGATTGAATTCCCTACATAAACAAAAAGGATGCATTCTTCGATGCATCTGCATCTGTAAAATAAAAGCAAACACCATTAAAAACGCAAATTTGGGGTGGTGTCTACTTTTATGTATAATAAGAACAGGAGTTCGTAGCGAAACTTATGCAGCTATTAAAGGTCTCTGCATAAGATGACACTCCTTGCAAACATTTTTTCGTTTAGCACGCCTATTGCCGCAACTATGTAAAAATACCCCTATCTCTCTTGATATGGGTATTGTATCGTATTGAGGGTGCGTTTCGAATACTGAATTGAGTACAACTGCAAATATAAAAAAAAGAAGACACTCTTTTGAGTGTCTTCTTTCGTGTTGGCGCTACCTATCTTTCCGGGCCGTCTCCAGCCAAGTATTGTCGGCA
>CAVFND010000096.1:0-6318 GCA_963623615.1 Oscillibacter sp. ER4
ACAGCTTTTGGGCTTCCGCTGGGAAGGCCGGGTGCTCTCGCTGGCGGTGGAAACAGACTACGGCTTTGCCGCCGTTGCCAGTAATGTGGACCTGCGCGACCTTGACGCCCTGCGCCGCAGCTATTGCGCGTCGCTGCACGCAATGGAGGAAACGCTGGATCTTCTGCTGAAAAACACCGCTCTTTTTGCGGCGCGGGACTGAGAAAGGATGACACCATGGAGAAAAATCAAACAATGACAGACGAACAGCTCGCGCGCGAGCTGCAAAACGGCAAGCGCGGCGGCGGCCGCGGCAAGCTCCTTACCGTGATTGGCTGCGTCGTGGCGGTGATCGGTATTTTCACCTCGGTCACGGCGCTGACGGTCATCGGCATCGTCGTCGCGCTGCTGGGGCAGGGCGTTCTGAACAAGCACCGGAAGGCCACCGGAAAAGCGGTCTTTGAATCCCTTGTGCCGGAAATCATGAACGCGAACTTTGAAGATGTGCAGCTCATCGGAAAACGAAACCTTGTGAACATCAAGGGCTCGGATATCCCGCTGCCGTCCTACGTCTACGACAATGTCAAAGGCCGCATCGACTTTACCTACCGCGGCCTCACGTCCGAGCTCTGCACCGTCACACTGACGGAGGTAAACGAATACCTCAACGAAAACAACGACATGATGCAGTCCGTCGAGCGCGTGGTCTACAAGGGTCAGTGGATGGCCTGCGAGCTCGGCAAAACGTACCCCGCCGAGCTCACGTTCTGGCCGCGCGGCAAGCTCGACAAGCTCTTCCACGCCAAAACGATCAAGACGGACTACGAGGACTTCAACAGGCACTTCAACCTGAGCTGCGACGACGCGGACTGGGCGCTGCGCTTTTTAAGCCCCAGCCGCATGGAGCGCATTCTTGCGCTCACCAACACCGCCTTCGGCGATTTTTCCGTCAGCCTGCACGCCGATGGGACGCTGTACATTGCCGTGCACAGCGGCTGCGGCTTTTTCGACGTTGGCAAGGGCAAGGAGCCGCCCGACGCACTGCGCCGCCGCTTCACCCGCGAGCTCAAGTGGTGCACCGACATGATTGACGTCTTCCGCCCCGCGGCGGAGTGAAGAAAGGAGCGGTCTCATGCAGCTTTGGGTCGCGATCCTACTGTTTTTCCTGTCCATCACGGGCGTCGTCCTCTCGGCGCGAAAGCTCCTGCAAAATAAGCCACTTCGCATCGCCTGCATCGCACTCTGCGCCGTGATCGCCGCGGCCTGCGCGGTTTATATCGCGCTGACGGCGATCATGCTCTACGCAGCAAGCACGAAATGATCTTCTGCGCCTCACAAAAGGAAAAATCCCATCAGCTCGTCGAGCTGATGGGATTTTGTTCTGCTATATTCAGGTGGAAATTACGCTTTTCTTACTTCTTCTCCACCGCACGGCCGATCAGGTAGCACACCGCGGCGACCATCATGCCGTTGATTGAGGCGATACCCCAATGCACCAGATTCGCTACCAATGCGCCGAGCACCACGCCGATCACCGCGAACCAGTTGACCGTCTCGCTGACCTCCACGTCCTGATACTCTTCCTTATTTAAGAAATAGCCCAGCACCAGAATGATACCCACCGGCGGCAGCGTGCAGTTCAGAATGTTCAGCCAGCCGCAGAAGTTCCAGTACAGCCAGACGGCGAGCACCGTGCCGATGATACCGGAGACAAGCACCATGGGCTTCTTTTTCTGGCCGAAGATGTTGGCAAGGCCGAGGCCCGCGGAGTAAAGCGCATTGTCGTTCGTCGTCCAGATGTTCAGGCCCAGAACCAGGATGGCGAGATAGAACAGCCCGAGGTTGATCATCACCTCGAAGATGTCATTGCCGCCCACATAGACCGACGAGACAGCTCCGAAGAAGAACATCAGAGAATTGCCGATGAAGAACGCGATCACCGTCGTGATGACGCCTGCCTTGCCGCTTTTGGCAAAGCGGGAGAAGTTCGGCGTCGCCGTGCCGCCGGAGACGAACGATCCGACGACCAGTCCCGCGCCGCCGATCACCGTCAGCGTGCCGCTGGACTTGGCAAACTGATCGACGATCGTGCCGTCGCCGCGTATGACAGCGAGGACCATTGCGACCGTGCCCAGTACCGCCACCATCGGGACGGCGATATAGCTGACGATCGTGAGCGACTTGATGCCGAAGTAGGCCGAGGCCGTCATGCACACACCGGCGATGATCACCAGCGCCCACTCCGCCGTCTTGCTGCCGCCCAGCAGCTCGTTGGCGACCGGAATGGCAAACATGGCGATGCCCACACCGAACCAGCCGATCTGCGTGAACGAGATCATGGCTGAGGGCAAATACGAACCCTTGACGCCAAAGGCCTTGCGCGCCAGAAGGTCAAGACTCATGCCCGTCTCCGCGCCCACGTAGCCCAGAAGGCCCGTGTACAGGCTCAGGATCAGGCCGCCGACGATCAGCGACACGACAAAGCCCTGAAGATCAAGGCCGTCTGCCAGCTGCTGCCCCACCCACATGCTCGCGGAGAAAAAGGTGAAGCCCAGCATGATCATAAACATCGTCACGATGCTGCGTCGGGCGCTTTTCGGCACGATTGCCTCTGCGTAGTCAATATCCACTACCGTCTTTTCATTCTTCATGCGTTCTGTCCTCTCTGATATATAAAATTTTTAAAGGATATACTTTCTCAGGGTCGTGGTGAACTCGTCGATCCGCTGGCGCGCGATCTCCTTCAGCGAGACATCGCGCATGCCCTCCACAAAGCCGCGCTCCTGCTGATAGAGCCAGCGCGTCGTCTTTTGGTCCAGCTTTTCGTAGTGACAGTCCTTCAGCCAGTCCTCGTAGGAGATCGGCAGCGGATGCCCGAGCTTTTCCTCGAGCAGCGCCTGCTTGTCGATGCTGTCGGCGCGCTCTAAGATGCCGTTCCAGAATTCGAGCACCTCTTCGATGTGCTCGTGGATCTCGTAGCGGCGGGCGCCGCCGTCGTAGATCGTGCACTTTTCAAAAAGAGGGTTCTGCATCGAGAGCGTCTCGCGGCGGAAGGCGGGGGCAATGATGCCGCCCTTCCAGTAAAAGTCAATCAGCGCGCGGTTGATGCCGGAAACGCCCTTGTTCCCCTCTTCATAGCAGCTGAAAATGCCCTCGTAATACACGGTGACAAAGCCCTCGAAGCCCGGCCAGTACACGCGGATCTCCTGCGTCAGCTTTTCCAGGATCTCAACGCCCTGCGTGCCGCCGATCGTGAAGAGCACGATGTTGCGCAGCTTGGCCCCCTGCTTGCGGTAATAGTCGATCACATAGCGCAGGCAGTTCACAAGCGTCTCGCCGGAGGCGATGATGTCGCCGATCAGCAGCGTGCTGTTGGGCACGGTGGCGAGCTTGCAGTACTTGATCTCAAGGCCCGTTATCTCGCCGTTTTCAAAAACGCGCTCGCTCGACATAAAGCTGATGTCGTGGACGCGGATATGCTCTTTGTAGCAGCTCTCCTCCAATGGGTAATTCAAAGCGCCCCGCAGGATCGAGAGGATATTCGCCGACGTGATCTTCTTTTTTTCTTTCAGGTAGTACATCATCTGTGAGGTCGCCGTCACGAGCGAGGCGTACACCTCGTAGCCCACCACCTCCGGATGGTTCATCAGCTTTCGCGTCTCCGCTTCTGAGACAATGTAGTACTCGTTGAGGAAGTGCCCCCCCTCCAACCGGTAGCAGTCCACGCCCTGATCGCAGAACTCCGGCACGATCTGAACGTCCTTCCAATTTTCGATCATCGCTCTCTCCTCCTAAAAAAGACCACCTGTCGAAGAATCGACAGATGGTCCATATTCTAAATATGAAAAATAAAAAGGGAAACGAAATGACATTTGTTGCGTTTTTTCAGCAGCATAGCAGGTGACCTCCCTTTTTTCAACTTATGACATTATATGGATAATGTCATAAGTTGTCAATAAGGATTTTACACTCATTGCGGCACTCATTGCGGCGCGAGCGCCGCGGGGGGAAGCAGCGCCGCAGGCGCTGCACGAATGCAACCCCCATTTTCTTTCCCGAGGAAGAAAACGGGCGTCACCCGTCCAAAAGAAAAGCGTTTCCCATTGCAGGCGAGCAGCTCGAAGAGATGCGGCGCTTGCCGATTGCACTGCCCATAGCGCGGCGTTGCCGCGCGCAGGCAGTTGCATTCCGGAGGCATAAAGGCCATTCAATCCCGAGACTGCCAATCAAAGCCCTTTCTCTTGGGGGTCAAAGGGGGATATTCTCTTTCCGAGGAAAGAGAATATCCCCCTTAATCGCTCCCCTGCGCGGCGCAGGGACACAACCCCGTAGAGGTTTTGCAAAAAATTTCAAAAACCGCTTGCAAACTCTCTTTTCCGTGTTATGATGATGACCGAAAAAAAAGAACATGCATTGTGCATAACGAGAAAGAGTGATCGATTTGTTGGATTTTTTGAAGCAGGAGGGGCTGAGTCCCGACCTTTTGGACGGCATTCGTGACTTTAACGCGCAGTATCCGACGCCGCCGGAGCTGCAAAGCCGCATCCCGCAGCCGCGGTATCATTATTACGGCAAGGACGTGTGGGAGGCGGCGGTCGCCGCCATTTTGTGCGGGGAAAACCTGCTGCTCGCGGGCAGCAAGGCCACGGGCAAAAATGTGCTGGCGGAAAACCTTGCTCAAACCTTCGCCCGCCCCGCGTGGGACCTGTCGTTCCACGTGAATATGGACGCCGCGAGTCTCATCGGCATGGACACGTTCGAGGGCGGCGAGGTCCGCTTCCGCCCCGGCCCGGTGTATCTGTGCGCAAAGCACGGCGGCTTCGGCGTGCTTGACGAGATCAACATGGCAAAAAACGAGGCGCTGGCCGTGCTGCACGCGACGCTCGACTTCCGCCGCGCCATCGATGTTCCGGGCTACGAGCGCGTGGAGGTCGATCCCGCCGCACGCTTCATCGGCACGATGAACTACGGCTATGCCGGCACGCGCGAGCTGAACGAGGCGCTCACGTCGCGCTTTGTCGTCATCCAGATGCCGTCCATCGACCAAGGCGGCCTTGTGCGTCTGCTCGGCGACGAATTCCCGTCGCTTGAAAAGAAATATAAGGAGCAGTTTGCCCAGCTCTTCCTTGATTTGCAGAAAAAGTGCGAAAACGCGGAAATTTCCGAAAAGGCGCTCGACCTGCGCGGTCTTCTGGACGCGCTGCGTCTGATCCGCCGCGGCGTGGACGCGAGCCGCGCGCTCGACATGGGCATCACGAACAAGGCGTTCGACGCCTACGAGCAGAGCCTGATCCGTGACGTGATCGCCGCGCGCATCCCCGCAAAGCTCGACCGCAGCCGCCTGTTCACCGACTGATATGGAAACGTCAAGCTATTCCGCCCAGCAGCGCCGCGCCATCAATCTCGTCTGGACAGCGAGCGGGGATTATCAGTTCGAGCCGCAGTTTCTGGCGCTCAAGTCGGACGGCGAGCCGGACTTTTACATGAACTGCGTCATCGGCCTTGTGCACAAGTGGTTCGGCGACAAGATGCCAAAGCGTCTTTTCGCCTACTGGGCGGGCGACGCGCGTCAGAATGTCTTCGACGAGCTCTGCTGGCTCGCGCTCGAGAACGCGGCGTATGAAAAGGAGCTGCCCGAACGCCCCGTGCTGCAAGATCTCCGCCGCAAGCATGCGGAGGAATTCTTCGCGTCGGAATACCAGCTCTCGCGGCAGGAGTGGATGGAGAAAAACCAGCTCGTCTACGCCGTGCAGTCCGACCGCTGGAAGACGATCCTCGGGCAGAAGCCGCCCCTGCTCGCCCCGTGGGAAAAGGGGCTCGCGCAGGCGCTCGCCTGCCCCGGCACGATGAACGCTTCCGAGCTTGAGATCACCGTGCGCGCGGCGTTTGAAAAGTACCTGCAATTCGACGGCACGGTGCATAAAAAGGGCGGCTTCCAGCTGCACTTTGACGACAAGTGGGCGCCGCTTCTCACAAAGCTCCTGCCGACGGAGATCGTCCGCACGGACGATCTGACCATCGGCCGCTCCGCCATGCCCGGGGAAAACGGCATGGTCAAGGTCTCGAACGCGCTGCGCTCGCGCCTGCGCTCGAACGAGCATGAGACGGAGGACCGCGGCTACATCGAGCGCTGCTTCGGCCGCAGCATCTATTCTCCCGACAAGCTCGCGCGCATCGAGCAGCAGCTCTGCACCGGCAACCACTTGGGCTGCCACCTGTGGTTCACAAAGGGCACGAGCGTGTCGGATCAGCTCATCAGCGCGGACACGCAGCGCCTTTACGAGCAGGCCGAGGAACAGGCCAAGCTGAACCGCGCCGCCTTTGCGCATGACCTCGACC
>CAVFND010000097.1:0-6200 GCA_963623615.1 Oscillibacter sp. ER4
AACTATGTGTGGCCGCACAACCCGGAGACCTACACGATCACGTTCCGGCGGAACGTGGCGGTGGCGAAGGTGCCGTTCGGGCGGTACGGGATGCAGGATCTCGGCATGAGCTACCGCGTGATGGAGGGCGAGGGCGTGTTTGCGGGAAAGGGCGCCTACGATGAGTTCAAGAAGCTGGCATCGGTCTTCTATCAGGGCGGGCCGGGGCTGCTGATCCATCCGGTGTGGCAGGCGTCGCAGGCGTACTTTGTGTCATTGGAGCTGGCGCAGCAGCCGCTTGAGAATTACGTGCGCTACCACTTTGCCTTCTGGGAGACGAGCCCGCTCGACACGTCGCTCATCCGCGTGAGCGGCGGGAGCGGCAATGCGGGCGCGGGGACGAAAACGGCGAGCTCGTACTATACGGTAAAGCGCGGCGACACGCTGTGGGGCATTGCGAATGCGCGCAGCGTGACGCTGACAGCGCTTTTGAGCGTGAACCCGCAGATCAAAAATCCCAATAAGATCGCCGTGGGAGAGAGGGTGACGCTGCCGTGATGAAGGGGTATCTGACGACGTGCGACGGCGCGCAGTTCGAGCTGCCGACGCTGCTGAAGTGGGAATTTTCCTATACGGGAAGCGTGCCGTGCGACAGCTTTACGCTCCGGTGCGCGTATGAGCCCGCGATGGCGGAGGTGCTGCGGCGGGCGGTGCGCTTTACGGCGAGAGAGGAGGGTACGGTCGAATTCGCGGGCGTTGTGGACGAGTGCGGCGTGACGTGCGATGAAAAGGGCTTGCAGCTTGAGGTGAGTGGGCGCGGCGTGGCGGCGCTGCTGCTCGACAGCGAGGCGGAGAGCGTGAGCTATCAGTGGGCGACGATGGAGGAAATCCTCAAAAACCACGTGACGCCGTACGGCATCGTGTGCACGGGCTATGACGCGGTGACGGCTGCGGCACGATATCGCGTGGCAAACGGGTCGAGCCAGTGGAAGGCGCTGAACGATTTTGCAGCGCTCCACGGCGGGATCGCGCCGTATTTCGACAAAACGGGCGCGCTGGAGGTGAAGAAAAACCGCAAGGCCGCGCGGGTGAGCATCGACGCCAAGACACCGGTGACGGCGCTTGCCTACTGCGACAAGCGCTACGGCGTGATCGCCGAGGCACTGGTGGTGGACAGCAAGGCGGGCGTGAAGCAGAGCGTGAAAAACGAGGCGTTCTGCGCACGCGGCGGTACAAGCAGGCGTGTATTTTATGCGCCGGCGCGCGGCGGGACCTTTGGCGAGGAGGCCTACGCCGTGGGCGCGGTGGGGCAGAGCGCGGACGATTTGGCGCCCGGCGAGGTGCGCATCCGCTCGGCCGCGGCGGGGACGGAGATCGTGCTGCGCAACAACGGGCGCATCGACATCAATGGGCTTCTTTTCATCAACGGGATGCCGTATCTGGGAATGGGAGGCTGAGGATGGAGCTGAAGATCAAAGACCGCGACTATGTGGCCGACGGCGCGGGCGGGCTCGCGCGCGTGAGCGGATGGGACGAGCTTTTGGAGCGAGTGTTCTTCAAGCTGAGCGTGCGGCGCGGGAGCTTTGCGCTCGCGCCGGAGCTTGGCAGCAAGCTGCACCTTTTGTGGCGGGAAAAGGGCGAGAGCCGCGCGACGGCGGCAAAACAGTACGTCGCCGAGGCGCTGGCGGACGAAGAGGGGCTGAGCGTGACGGGCGTGGAGCTTGCGGAAAAGAATGGACTTTTGGAGCTGCGCGTGCTGCTGCGCTATGAGGACGAAACGGGCGAGGCGGTCGTGACGATAGGGGGAGAGTGAGAAACGTGGAAGAACTGAACGCAATCTACGAGCGGATGCGCGCGATCTTTGCCGAGGAGGCGGGCTTTGTGCCGAACGACGGCTGCGACGCGATGGTGCGCCTCTACGCGCTGGCGAGCGAGGTGCAGTCGCTGCTGGCGCAGGCGGACTGGGTGCTCGATCAGAGCTTTCCGCAGACGGCGGTGGGACAGTACCTTGATTACCACGCTGAGACGCGGGCGCTGACGCGCCTTCCGGCAGCAAAAGCGGCGGGTGTACTGCGCTTTTCCGTGCCGTCGGCGGCGGTGACGGATTATGAGATCGACGCGGGAAGCGTCGCAATGACGAGCAGCGGCGTGCGCTTTGAGACGACGGAAAAGGCGACGCTCTTAAAGGGCGAGACCTATGTGGACGTGCCGGCGAGCGCCGTGGAGGCGGGGGTGGGCGGCAACGCCATCGCGGGCGCGATCCATCTGATGTCCGTGTATCCGGTGGGCATCACGCAGTGCGTAAATCCCGAGGCGTTTTCCGGCGGCAGCGACGAGGAGAGCGACGAAAAGCTGCGCGAGCGCGTGCTTGAGAGCTACAAGCGCCTGCCGAACGGCGCGAACGCGGCGTTTTACGAGCAGGAGGCGATGAGCTTTCCGAACGTTGCGGCGGCGAAGGCAGTCGGCCGCGCACGCGGCATCGGCACGGTGGATGTGTACGTTTCGACGCACGCAGGCGCGCCGGAGGAGGAGCTGCTCGGCGAGATCGAGGAAGTCCTACAGAAAAAGCGCGAGATCGCGGTGGACGTGGAGGTCAAAGCGCCGACGGAGAAGACTGTCAACGTGAGCGCGGAGCTGACGGCGGAGCAGGGCTGGACGATGCAGGAGATCACCAACGCGGCGACGGCGGCGCTGCAGGCATATTTTACCGGCGAGCAGCTGGGCGAGGCGGTGTATACGGCGAAGCTCGCGAGCATCCTCTACGGTGTGGAGGGCGTGAAGAACTGTCATCTGCTCACGCCGGGCGCGGATGTGAGCGTGAGCGCGACGGAGCTGTCGGTGCTCGGCACGGTGACGATCACGGAGATCGGGGCGGGTGAGGCATGACATATTATGACTATCTCTGCCGCCTTTTGGAGCCGATGCGCGTTTACCGCACCGAGCGCGGCACGCTGAGCGGCGGAGAGCTGTACGCGGCGGGCGCGGCGCTGGATAGCGCAGATGACGCGATGGAATACGCCGAGCAGGAGGGCCTTTTGCAGACGGCGGAGGGAGAAGGGCTCACGCGGCGGGAAAAGCTCTTTTCCCGCTGCCCGGTCAGCGTTTCGACCGCGCTGCGGCGCGAGGCCATCGCGGCGCTCGCGCGCATCAGCGCCGACAGCTTTACGCTGGATGCGATCAACTCGACGCTCAGCGGCTGCGGCATCAAGGCGCTGGCGGAGGAGACGGAGGAAAAGGGAACGGTCAAGGTCCGGTTCCCGAACACTGTGGGTGTGCCGGACGAATTTTCACGGGTGGAGAGCATCATCCTTGATATCATCCCGTGCCATCTGCTGGTGGAGTTCTACTTCCGCTATCTCACGTGGCTCGAATGCGAGGCGCAGAAATTCACATGGCAGAGCGTGGAGGATGCGAACCACACGTGGGAGAGCTTTGAAAAGGCGGTGCCGGAAGAAGAATGACGGAACAGGAGATCTCGGTCAAGCTGACGGAGACCGAGCAGCGCGCCAAATCGAACACGCACCGCATCGAAAAGCTGGAACAGCGGCAGAAGGACCTGAATAAGCTGGTAACGGCAGTGGAGGTGCTCGCCTCGCGCGAAAAGGGCGTGGAGACGGACGTCAAGGAGATCAAGGCGGACGTGAAGACCATCACGCAGAAGGGCGGAAAGCGCTGGGACGCGATGATCGACCGCGTGCTGTACGTGCTCATCGGGGCGGCGCTCTCCCTGCTGATGACAGGGGGGAGCTTATGAAAAGGAAACGCACGAGCTTTTCCAAGCTGTTGCTGCTGCTCGAAAGCGCGATCGTGCTCTATACGACGTATCAGGGCTTTGGGATCGCGAGGCTCGCGATCGAACTGGGCTTTATGGGCACGCTCCCGTGGATCGCGACGATGGTGACGGCGGCATGGGGCGCTTACGGGACGAGCGCCGCGTGCTATTATGCCAAGGCGAAGGCGGAAAATACCGCCGGCGGCGTGACGTATGAAACGGTGTGCCGCGGGCAGGACTGCGAGGAGTGAGAGCATGGAGCTTTTGAAAAAGAGACTGGCGAATCTTTTGAGCGTGAAGAGCCTTGTGACGATCTGCCTGACGATCACGTTCTGCGTGCTGACGGTGCAGGCAAAGGTGACGCAGGAGTTCAACACGGTGTATCTCATGGTGATCGCGTTTTATTTCGGTACGCAGAACGGCAAAAACGCGCAGGAGGAAACGTAAATGCGCCACAGCAGGAGCATCAGCGACCTGCGCGCGGACGTGGCTGAAAACTGCCGGATGCTGTTGTCTCTCGCTGAGCGCGAGGGCCTGAGCGTCCTGGTGACGGAGACGGTGCGCGATGCGGAGTATCAGCGGATGCTTGTCGAAAAGGGCTACGCGGCCAAGGGAGCGGTGAGGCCGTCGTTCCACGCCGAGCATGCAGGATTGGCCTTTGACGTGTGCAAAAATGAGGCGGGGCACGAGTATGACGATCCCGCGTTTTTTGAACGGGTCGGCAAGATCGGAAAAATGCTCGGATTTTCCTGGGGCGGAGACTGGAAGAGCTTTCCCGACCGGCCGCATTTTCAGTGGGACGCGGGCGGCGCGTATACGAGCGCGATGATCCGCGCGAAGCGCTATCCACCGCCCATGCCGCGCTATGAGGAGGAAGAGATGACGCAGCAGCAGTTTGACGCAATGATGGAAAACTACCTGAAAAGGCTGGCGCAGCAGATGCCGGCGAGTTGGAGCGCAGAGGCGCGCGCCTGGGCGGAGGAAAACGGCCTGGTCGCGGGCGACGAGGCGGGAAATAAGCAGTACCGCAGCTTTTTGACGCGCGAGCAGATGGCCGTGCTGATGCAGCGCTATGACGCGATGCAGCGCGGCAAATGACGGAAGATCGAGTGAGAGCGCCGGAGGGGAGACCCTTCGGCGCTTTTTTGCGCTGCCACGGCAGAAAACTTGCAGGGAATCTTGCAAATTACACGCTTTGCACAAAAAGAATGTGTAACGTCTCCACGGAAACGACAAAAAGCGCCACTAAAATTTGTTCAGTTTTTTTTCGCTTTCTGAACGGGTTTTCATTGATTTTGCGAGGAAGTTCCACTATAATTTACACTGAAGCCTGTATGAGCATCTTTCGAAGAATTTTTGACGGAATACATGCAAGCAGAGAGGGCTCTTCGGCGATAAAAATGTTTATCAAAATCAGGGAGGGTTTTATCTTGAATAAGGTCATGTCACTGCACGAAGCCGTTGCGAAGTACGTCGAGAATGGCGATACTCTTGCGATCGGCGGTTTCACCACCAACCGTAAGCCGTACGCCACGGTTAGTGAGATCCTGCGTCAGGGTCAGAAGGACTTCATCGTTTATGCCGGCCCCGGCGGCGGCGAAGTCGATATGCTCATCGGCGAGGGCCGTGTGGCGGCCTACATCAACTGCTACACCGCCAACTCCGGCTACACTAACGTTTCCCGCCGCTTCCGCGCTGCCATCGAGCAGGGCAAGCTCACGTATGAGGACTATTCTCAGGATGTGCTGATGCTCATGCTGCACGCCTCTTCCCTTGGCCTTCCGTTCCTGCCGGTCCGCCTGATGCAGGGCAGCGGCCTGATGAAGTTCTGGGGCATCAGCGAGGAAAAGCGCAAGACCATGCCCAAGATCGAGAATCTCAAGTGCGCCGAGATCGAGAACCCGATGGTCCCCGGCCAGAAAGTCGTGGCCGTGCCCGTTCCCAAGATCGATACCGCCATCATCCACGTCCAGCAGGCCTCTCCGGACGGCACCTGCATCATCATGGGCGATGAGTTCCACGATATCGACATCGCGATCGCCGCGCGCAAGACCATCGTCACCTGCGAGGAGATCGTCTCCGACGAGTTCATCCGCCGCGACCCGACCAAGACCCGTATCTTCGGCGAGTGCGTGCAGGCTGTTGTCAAGGCTCCCTACGGCGCATGGCCCTCTCAGTGCTATGATTATTATGACGACGACGATGCCGGTCTGAAGGAATACGACAAGGCCTCCAAGTATCAGGATGCCGAGGACGCCGTCAAGCAGCTCGAAAAGGCCGCTGCCAAGGCTGCCAAGGCGCTTGAAAAGGCGCCTGAGGACGAGAAGCTCAAGCTTGCCGCCGAGAACGCCCAGAAGGCCTTCGAGCTCGCCAAGAGCGGCGAAAAGATCCCCGAGACCTTCAAGGACTTCCTTGACAAGTGGGTCTACGGCTGCGAAGACCAGACCGC
>CAVFND010000098.1:0-553 GCA_963623615.1 Oscillibacter sp. ER4
TTCCGCCGCCGGGCGGAAGACAGAAGAAGTCAAGGAGCTCGTCGTCGCGGGCAACACGGTGATGCAGCACCTGTTTGATGGGCGCGAGGTCGCGTCCATCGCCCGCGCGCCGTTTCGGCCGGAGACGCTGTTTGAGGACGATGCGGGCAAGCCGCTTTCGGGCATCCCCGTGCGCTTTGCCCCGTGCGTCGCGGGCTATGTCGGCGGCGACATCACGGCGGGACTGCTGGCAGACGGACTTTTTGCGCAGCCCGAATTGCGGCTGTTTCTCGATATCGGTACGAACGGCGAAATGGCGCTGGGAAATGCGGACGGCGCGCTCTGCTGCGCGGTCGCCTCGGGCCCCGCGTTCGAGGGGGCAGGCATCAGCTGCGGTATGCCGGGCATCACAGGCGCGGTGAGTCACGTGCGCTACGATAGGGGCTTCCTCTGCGACATCGTCGGCGGGGGAAAGGCGAAGGGCATCTGCGGTTCGGGATTGGTCGACCTCGTCGCCGTACTTTTGGACCGCGGCGTGATCGACGAAAGCGGGCGGCTGCTGCCGCCGCAGGAT
>CAVFND010000098.1:566-6199 GCA_963623615.1 Oscillibacter sp. ER4
GCCACTTGACCGGGGACGGTCAGGGCAACGGTGTCTTCCACCTGACGAAGGCCGTCAGCCTGACGGCGCGCGATGTACGCAATTTGCAGCTCGCCAAGGCGGCGGTGGCGGGCGGGATTCGGGTGCTTCTTGAGCAGTGCGGCGTGACAGCGGACGACATTGCGAGCGTGGAACTCGCGGGCGGCTTTGGCAACTATCTCTCGCCAGAGAGCGCGGTGCGCATCGGCATGCTGCCGCGCGCATGCCTCGCTAAAGTAAGGCCCCTTGGCAACACGGCGCTCGCGGGCGCTTCGATGCTGGCGCTTGACGGAGAAAATTGGCGAAAGCTCGCGGAGATTCCCCAAAAGTGCCGCTATCTCGAGCTTTCCGGGCGCGATGACTTTTCCCGCGCGTTCACCGATAATTTGACATTTTGAAAACCGTTCCGAACAGGAATGTTTAATGGAGGAAGACCCTATGGAAATGCAGTTTCCCGTGATTTTGGACGGCGCGACCGGCACCGAGCTCCAAAAACGCGGTTTTACCGGCGACATGAGTGCCGAGCAGTGGGTGCTCGAGCATCCCGAGAGCATCCTTGAGGTGCAGCGCAATTACGTGGCGAGCGGCTCGAACGTGCTCTATGCGCCGACATTCGGCGGCAACCGCCAGAAGCTCGAAGAGCGCGGCATCTTCAACCGCACGGAGGAGATGAACAAGGCGCTCGCGCTGCTCTCGAAGCAGGCGGCGGACGGCAAGGCCTGGGTCGCGGGCGATATCGCGCCCACGGGCCGCTTTTTAGTTCCCCTCGGCGACGCGTCGTTTGAAGAGCTGGTCGACATTTACACCGAGCAGGTGGCGGGCCTTGAGCAGGCGGGCGTCGACCTCTACGTCATCGAGACGATGATGACGCTGACCGACGCGCGCGCGGCGGTGCTGGCGATTCGCAGCATGAGCAAAAAGCCCATCCTCGCGTCCTTTACCTGTGACGAGAGCGGCAAGATCCTCTCCGGTACGGACGTGGTCGCGGCGCTGACGGTCATGGAGGGCATGGGCGTGAGCGCGTTCGGTCTGAACTGCTCGGCGGGGCCCGAGCAGATGCTGCCGCAGCTCCAGCGCCTGCACAGATACGCGCGCGTGCCGCTGATCGCCAAGCCCAACGCCGGCATGCCGGAGATCGTGGACGGCAAGGCCATTTACAATTGCCCGCCGGAGGAATTCGTCGCGCTCGTGCCGGAGATGCTCAAAGCAGGCGTCGCCCTCTTTGGCGGCTGCTGCGGCACGACGGCGGAGCACATTGCCGCGCTGAAATCGGCGCTCAAGGACGCGAAATATGTCCGCCCCGCGCCGGAATTCACCGACCTTCTTCCTGCGGCGACGGAAAAAGAGGCGATGTATCTGCCCGCCGACGCGACGCACGGCGCGGTGCTGACGGCGGACGGTGATTTGGAGGACAAGCTCTCCGACGCGATGGACGACGAATGGCCGATGGTGGCGCTGAAGCTCGAATCGTGGGCGGATGTCGACGCGCTGGCGGACTATCAGTACATGGTCAGAAAGCCGCTGTGCCTCGTCTGCGGCGACGCGGAGCTTTTGGAAGCGGGTCTGCGCGCCTATCAGGGCAGAGCACTGTACGAGGGAAATCTCGCTGAAGACGCGCTCGCGCCGCTCATCGAAAAGTACGGTCTGCTGGTGTAAAAAGAGAAAAGATAAGGCAGGGACGGAATTTCCATTCCGTCCCTGCCTTTGTATATCAAAGCGTGTTACGCCGCGGCGCCGCCGGTGCTGACGATGCGGAAGTATGCATTTGACGTCAGGCGGTACATCGCGCAGTAGAGCAGCGCGAAGAGAAGCAGTGCCGCGCCGGTCACGCCGAGAAACAGCGTCAGGTTCTGAATGCCGAACAGCTGTAAGATCTGCCAGACCATCGGCTGGGCAAAGGCGAGGTGCAGCGCCGCCGCGGCGAGCGGCAGCAGGAAGATGAGCAGCATCTGCGCGTTCACGCTCTCGCGGATGTCGCGCTTCGTCATGCCCACGCGCTGCATGATGGCAAAGCGCGAGGCGTCCTCATACCCCTCGACGACCTGTTTGTAGTAAAGCATCAGAAGCGTTGCAAACAGGAACAGCACGCTTAAAAGAATGCCGAGAAAGAAGAGGCTCCCGTAGAGCGAAAAGAACTCGGAACGGATCTCCGCCATGTCCGTGGGAAGCCAGTGGTTCTGGACGGCGAGAGCACGGATGGCGTCCTCTGCGCCGAAATACAGGCTCGCCGTCGAGGCAAGCATCACCAGCACCATCGTCGATAGGATGCAGATGGAGGCGAGGCCCGCGCCGTTTCGCTTCATACGGTAGGTGAGCGAAGAGAGCGAGACGAAGTTGCGCTTTTTGTAGTAGAATTTTTCATCCTTCTGGAGCGTTTTGCAGAGCGTCACACTGCCGGAGATGAAGAGAAGATACGTCGCTAAGATGACCATGATGACCGCGAGAAAGAAGAGCAGCATCGCCTGTACGGGATCCTTAATGGTCGCGGCGATGTAGTACGCGCTGAGCAGCAGCGCAAGGCCGGGGAGGACAAGCAGCCACTGCGACTTCGGCGGCTTTTCGCCGACGTTTTCACTCTTCAAAAGCGCTGCGCCCTGCGCGTGGCGCAGCGAGAGCACGCCGCGCACATAAAGAAGCGCAAAAATGGCGATAAACGTGATGGCGCACTGCTTGATGGCATCAAAGCTCACGGTGAAAGCCGCGGCGGGGAGAGATAGCAGCCGCAGCAGCGCGGACTGCGAAACATAGGAGAGCAGCACGCCGAAGCCGAGGCCCGCGATGAGCGTGAATGCCGCAGCCAGAAGCGTCTCCCAGAAGAGAATGGCGCTGAGTGCGCCGCGGTCCATGCCAAGCACGCTGTAAAGGCCAAATTCCTTTTTGCGGCGGCGCAGGAGGAAGCTGTTCGTGTAGAAGAGAAACAGTGCGATGAACACCGAGATGACGAACGAGCCGAGGTTCATCACCATCGCAACGGCGGACGTGCCGGAGCCGTTGATCTTGCCGTTGACCGTATAGAGCGCGGGCGTGACGGAAAGGTACGCGATGACATACAGCATCGCCGCCATGAACGCGCAGGAGAGAAGATACGGCAGATAAAGCCTTGCGTTCTTTTTGATCCCCATCCACGCAAGGCGGGGGTAAAAGGTGGGCTTCATGCGCACTCGCCTCCCGTCTGCTGCTGCGTGAGCGCGTCGGTGATGCGCTGGTAGAACTGGGCGTCCGTGTCCTTGCCGCGCTTTAGTTCGATCGAGACCTCGCCGTCGCGCAGGAACAGCACGCGCGAGGCGCAGCTCGCCGCGCGCACGGAGTGCGTGACCATCACGATGGTCTGGCCAGAGGCATTGATCTCGCCGAAGAGCTTCAGGAGCTCGTCGGTCGAGCGGGAGTCGAGCGCGCCGGTCGGCTCGTCGGCAAGCAAGATCTGCGGGCGGGTGATGAGCGCGCGGGCGACGGCGGCACGCTGCTTCTGTCCGCCGGAGACCTCGTAGGGGTACTTTTTGAGCAGCGTCTCGATGCCGAGACCGTAGGCGAGCGGCGAGAGCCGGTCGCGCATCTCCGTGCGCGACTTGCCCGCAAGCACGAGAGGCAGGCAGATGTTGTCCTCGAGCGAGAACGTGTCGAGCAGGCTGAAGTCCTGGAACACGAAGCCCAGGTTGTCGCGGCGGAAGGCAGCGGCGGTCTCCTCGGGAATCTCCGAGAGGTTCTTGCCGCCGAGCAGCACCGTGCCGCCGGTCGGCTTGTCGAGCGCGGCGAGAATGTTGAGAAGCGTCGTTTTGCCGCTGCCGCTCTCGCCCATGATGGCGACATACTCGCCGGACTCGACGGTGAAGTTGACATTTTTGAGCGCCTGGACCTTGCTGCCGCCAAAGCGCGTCGTGTAAGTCTTTTGAAGACCGGTAACAGTCAGGATCTGCATGAGATGACTCCTTTCAAACAAATGAGTTGGATATTGACGGTTGACATAATTTGAATTTTTGGGAAATTCTGCCGAAAAAAGGGCGCAAAAAAGCAGCCGGAAAAGCGGAGACCTTTCGCGGCTGCTTTTTCGAAAACGCATTACTCGAGATTCAGTTTTTTCGTCGTGAAATACCACGTCACGGCGTAGCCGATCGCGCAGAAGAGCAGCTCGCCGAGCATGCCCCAGAGAAGCAGCAGTTCGATACCTGTTGGCACATTGCTGGCGTCCAGAGAGATCCATGTATCAGGGAAAGTTTGGATGAACAGACCAATCATGGCGATGGCGGTGAACTGCGCAAGCTCGAAGAACACGAGGATCAGGATGACCGTCCACAGCTCCTTGCGCTTGTTGAAGCTGTAACCGATGGAATAGGAGGCATACACTACGAGCTCGGCGGCAGAAACGGCAAAGACGAAATTGCAGAAAAGCTCAAAGACGATCAGCAGCGCGTGACCGCGCAGCGAGGCATCCATCCCAAAGAACGCGGTGAAAACATCACTGAAAAGATCGGGGGCGTACTGGAAAGCGCTCCAGCCGGAGGCCGCGATCAGCAGCGAGAAAAGTCCCACGATGAACGCCGCAGCATACCACACAGCGGAAACGATGAGATTGGAAATGAGAAGCTGATGGAGACTCACCGGCAGCGTCAGCGTGAGGTAGCCTTCATCCTTGAGCACATGGTCGCGCCAGCGGCAGGCGGAAAGCACCAGCGGCGCAAACGCCAGCGCAAAGAGGCCGAGTACGAAGCCGATGACCAGCAGCACGCCGATGAGCTGTAGGAGCCAGTGAATGTGCCCGCTATTCAGGAGCAGCTGAGAAAAGCGCATGATCGCCGTCAGCGCCAGCATTCCAAGAAAGACCTGCCACATGATGCGGCCCGTTGCACGGAATTCGTGCTTAATGAGTTTACTCAGCATCTGAATACCTCCCGGAAGAGCTCGTCAACGCTCTTGCCCTTTTCATCTCGAATGGTCTCCACGCTCTCGTGGAGCATCATCTGTCCCTCGCGCAGGAAGACGACCTCGTCAAGGATCTGCTCGACATCGGCGATTAGGTGCGTGGAGATGATGACCGCTGCGTCCTCGCTGTAATTGCCGATGATCGTGCGCAGGATGTAGTCGCGCGTCGCGGGGTCGACGCCGCCGATGGGCTCATCGAGAAGATAGAGCTTGGCGTCGCGGCTCATCGTCAGGATGAGCTGTGTCTTCTCGCGCATGCCCTTGGAGAGCGTCTTGATCTTCTGCGTGCGGTCAAGGCCGAGGTTCCTCAGCATCGCTTCGGCCACACCGCGGCGGAAGTCCGAATAAAAGTCGCCGTAGTAATCGAGCGCCTGCGCGATCGTCATCCAGCCGGGCAGCGTGTTGCGGTCGGGCAGGTACGAGACAATGGCCTTCGTCGTGCGGCAGGGGGCCTTGCCCGCGATGAGGATTTCGCCCGACGTCGGCGTCAGAAGCCCGTTGGCGAGCTTGATGAGCGTCGTCTTGCCGCTGCCGTTGGGGCCGAGCAGACCCACGATGCGCCCCGGCTCGATTGCGAGATCGACGCTGTCGAGCACTGTTTTGGCGCCGTAGTTTTTCGTGAGCGCCTTACATTCAAAAATACTCATGTTTCTTCCTCCTCCTTGGCTCCCTGAATGAGCGAGATGACCTCGTCTCTT
>CAVFND010000099.1:0-6170 GCA_963623615.1 Oscillibacter sp. ER4
GGGACACGCGGATGACCTTGTTGATGGTCTCGACCATGTGCACGGGGATGCGGATAGTGCGCGCCTGGTCGGCGATGGCACGGGTGATGGCCTGACGGATCCACCACGTCGCGTAGGTCGAGAACTTGTAGCCCTTGGTGTAGTCGAACTTTTCGACGGCCTTGATGAGGCCCAGGTTGCCCTCCTGAATGAGGTCGAGGAACAGCATGCCGCGGCCCACATAGCGCTTGGCGATGGACACGACGAGACGAAGGTTCGCCTCGGCCAGTCTCTGCTTGGAGCGCTCGCCCTTCTTGACGGCGGAGTTGAGGGCCTTCTTTTCCTCTTCGCTCAGCTCCGTGCCGTTCTTTTCGGCCTCTTCGAGCTTCTGCTTGGCCTCGACGCCTGCGGACATCGCGGTCGCGAGCGAGATTTCCTCGTCCGCCGACAGCAGCGACACCTTGCCGATCTCCTTGAGGTACATACGCACGGGGTCGTCGGTCGAGAAGCTGTCGACCAGCTCGTTCGGGTCGACGAGCTCTTCCTCTTCAATCTCGGCGATCTCCTCCATCGGCGGCTCGATATCGTCGATGCTGTTGTCGATGGCCTCGGCGGTGCCGATGTCGATGCCGAGCGTTTCGAGCGAGTCGTAGATCTGGTCGAGCTGCTCGCTCTCGAGGTTCATGTCGTCGATGGTCTCCATCAGGTCGTTCGAGCTGAGCTTGCCCTTGGCCTTGCCCTTGGCAAAGATGTCCATCAGCTTTTCGTTGCTCTGAAGCAGCGCTGCCGCGGGCAGGGAGGCGACCAGCTTTTCATCCAGCGGCGGGAATTTTTCAGCGGGCTTTTCCGCCTGCGCGTTCTCCTGCTCGGCCTTCTTGGCCGCTGCGGCCTTTTTCGCCTTCTTCGGCAGCTTGATCTCCTCAAAATCCGCCTCGGCGAGCAGCGCGTTGGCCTGTTCTTCCAGTTCCTTGCTGGTCAGCTGTTTTTCTTCCATGTTTGCTTTCCTCCGTTACCCTTGTATTTATTCTTTTCCATTGCGGCCATCAGGGGGTCTTCGTTGACGGCCGCGCGCTTGTGTGCTTCGTCTAAAATGATAGTGCAGTAGTCTCTGAGCGCCTGCGAGCCGTTTTTGAGCGACTCCGGCTTTTGTAAAATGCCGATCAGATGACTGATCTCTTCCGACGTGAAAAACTCCGCCAGCGCGGGGATGTTCACCTGTCCACTCTCGCGCAGCTGCGTACGCAGCGCCGTGAAGAACCGACCGAGCAGGGGAGAGGAGAAGTCCTCCTCGCGAATCGGCGGGGTCTCGCCAAAAAGCGAGTCGTCCAGCGTCAAAAGCCGCAGCACGCCTTCTTCGGCGAGTGCCGAGCGAAGGTCGGTGTAGCGGATCGACCGCTCGCGCGGCTGAGCGGACGCTGCGGGGTTCAGGTCCCGCCGCTCCTGCTCGCGCTTTTCCTTGTAGCGGGCGCGCTTCCGCGCGCGCTCGACCTCGAGCTTCATTGCGTCGGGCGTGATGCCCGCGGCTTCGGACGCGCGCACAGTATAAATTTCGCGCTCGACCGCGTTCGGCACGGCGGAGAGCAATCCTGCCGCCGCCTCGGCAAAGCCGATGCGCCCCTCGTCGCTCTTGAGGTCAAATTTCGACTTGAGCTGCGCCATGCGGAAGTCCATCCCGCTCTCGCTGCCCGAGAGCAGATGCTCAAAGGCGTCCCTGCCCTGGAACTTGATGAAGTCGTCCGCGTCCTGCTTGATGTACTGCCCGTCGACGAGCCTCTTGGGAAGCTCGAGCACCTTGACCTGAAAGTCGGTGTTGTTGAGAAGTGTCAGCGCTTTCTGCGTCGCGACCTTGCCCGCATCGTCGTTGTCGTAGCAGAGCACGATCTCTTTCGTGTAGCGGCTGAGTAATTGCAGCTGCTCGGTCGTGAGCGCCGTACCCATCGAGGCGCAGGCGTTGTCGAACCCTGCCTGATGCAGCATCACAACGTCGATATTGCCCTCGACCAGAATGATGTTGCTGCGCTTGCTCTTTTTGGCGAGGTTCAGCCCGTATAAAACGCGCCGCTTACTGTAAACGATGGTCTCGGGCGTGTTCATATACTTTGCACCTGGATCGTCCTTGCTGATGATGCGCCCGCCAAAGCCCAGCACATCGCCGCGCACGTCGATGATGGGGAAGATGAGGCGCTTTCTGAATTTGTCGTACAAGCCGCCGTTCTTGCCGCGGATGGCAAGACCTGAGGCAAGCAGCTCGCCGTCGCCGTAGCCTTTTTCCCGCATCGCGGTCAGTAAGCCGTCCCACTCGTCCGCCGATGCGCCGAGGCCGAAGTTCGTCGCGTTGCGCCGCGTGATCTTACGGTTTTGCATGTATTCGAGCACCGGCGCGCCCTTGGGCGAATAGAGCTGCTCGTAGTAAAAACGCGCCGCGTCGCGGTTGAGCGACAGGATGCGCGACCGTAACCGGCTCTCGTCGCTGTGCTCTTCTTCCGGCACGGGCATGTTTACGCGCCGCGCGAGAAAGCGCACCGCATCGGGGAAGGAAAGGTTCTCCTCCTCCATGATGAAGTTGATAACGCCGCCGCCTTTTTTGCAGCCGAAGCAGTAGCACAACTGCTTGTCCGGCAGCACGTGGAATGAAGGCGTCTTTTCGCTGTGAAAGGGGCAGCAGCCCCACAGGCTCCCGCCGCGCGGCTGGAGCGAGACATAATTGCTGACAACGTCGACAATGTCGTTGCGGGCGATGAGCTCGTCCAAAAACTGACGGTCAAAGGCCATGGCGTCCTCCTTTCTCACTTCTGCGCACGGAACTTTTTGTTGTCAATGGTATATATACGCCGAAAATGGTTACTTTCCTCTTTTTTGACGGAAAAATTTCAGAAAAATTTTTCAAGCGGAGAAAATTTGACAGACCGCGCCATTTCTCCTATAATTTCCGCAGGAATCGCTGCGCAAAGGGGGCAGAAAGATTGTGAATATCCGGCTGTATGCGGTCAGAATTTCTCAGCCGCTCTCAGAAGCGGAGTTATCCGCGCTCGTGCGCTTTCTGCCGCCCACGCGGCAGGACCGCGCCAAAGCGCCCGAAGCCCTCTGCGCCTACGCGCTGCTCCATCGTGCGCTGCGGGAGCTTTACGGCTGGGGGAATATACCGCAGCTTTCTTACGGCGCACACGGCAAGCCGTACTTTGCATCGCATCCGAACGTACACTTCAGCCTGAGTCACACGCACGGCGCGGTGCTGCTGGCTGTACACGACGAGCCTATTGGCGTGGACATGGAATTTATTCGCGCTGTGAGCGACGCGATGCGCGCGCGCTTCCACGCGGCAAATAACGCCGATTTCTGGCGCCTCTGGGTGCGGCGGGAGAGCCGCTGCAAGCGCGCGGGGCGCAGCGCTGTCGCGCTGCGGGACAGGGAAGTGCCGGGCATCCCGAATGAGCGCGTTTTCGCGCTCGAACCGTTCTCTGACTATGTCGCCAGCGTCTGTACCTGCTCTGGCACAGCCGTTGACAAGCTGATATGCCTTACAGCAAAAGAGCTCATATAAAAGGTTCCGAAGAACATTCTTCGGAACCTTTTTGCTTGATTTGACCTTACAGCTCCACGACGATGGGTTCGTGGTGCACCTTCGGCAGCAGGACGCTTTTGACGTCGCTCGTCTTGAGCTTGATGGTCGAGGTGCAGAGGCACGGGTGGCAGGAGAAGAACTCTGCCTCATAGGTTTCACTGTCGATGAGCAGCTGCACGCGGTTCTCTTCGTCGTTCATGAGGCCGAGGATCGTCGCCGATCCCGGCGTGCAATGCAGCAGCTCCCAAAGCTGCTCTTCCGGCGCGAATGACAGGCGGGCCGAGCCGATCTGATGGCTCAGATCCTTCGTGTGAAATGTCTTGTGCGGCGGCATACATAAAAGGTAGAAGCTCGTCTTCTGCCGGTTGCAGAGGAAAAGATTTTTGCAGACGTCCACGCCGAGCACGGCGGACACGTCGTCGCACTTTTCCATCGTGTCGGCCAGCTCGTGGGTCACTCGCTCATAGTCGATGCCGAGGGAATCCAGAAAGTCGAACGCCGCCGCTTCCTGCGCGGGCAGCTCGCCCTCGGGGCGGAAATTGTGATAGATCGGGGAGATTTCCATATCGCTTTATTTCTCTTCTTTCAGCAGTTTTTCGCCGGCTTTGAATATATCGCCCGCGCCGACGGTCAAAATAAGGTCGCCCGGGCAGGCGATGCGCGCAAGCGCGGCGGTCACCTTGTCGAGCGTTGGGCAGTAGACAGAGCCGGGGACCTCGCGGCAGAGGTCCATCGACGAAATGCCGATGTCGTTCTGCTCACGCGCGGCGTAGATCTCTGCCAGCACGACGACGTCGGGCACGCGCAGCTCCTTGACAAAATCGTCGAACAGCGCCTTCGTGCGCGTGTAGGTGTGCGGCTGGAAGGCACAGATGATGCGCTTGTAGGGCAGCGTCTTTGCCATTTCGAGCAGCGCGTGCAGCTCGCCGGGGTGGTGGGCGTAGTCGTCGTAGACGTCCGCACCATGGTAGCTGCCCTTGTACTCAAAGCGGCGGCCCGCGCCCGTGAACGTCGCAAGGCCGAGGCCGACGGCCTCGCCGCTGACGCCGAGAAGATACGCAGCACTCGCCGCGGCCAGCGCGTTCATCACGTTGTGCTTGCCGCCCACGCGCAGGGAGACATGAGCATAGTAGCTGCCGCGGATATAGACGTCAAAGCTCGGAAGCCCGTCCGTCCAGACGACGTTTTCCGCGCGGCACTGCGCGGCGGGATCGTCGTAGCTGAACCAGAAAATGGGCTGGGAAATGCCCTTGAGCGCATCGCGCACGCCCTGATCGCCCATATTGGCGACGACATGTCCGCCGATGGGGACGAGCTCGGCAAAGCGGCGGAACGAGTGCTCCACATCCGCTAAGTCCTTAAAGAAGTCGAGATGGTCAGCCTCCACGTTCAAAATGACCGCGACGGTGGGGAAGAAGCTCAGAAACGAGTTGCAGTATTCGCAGCTCTCGGCGATGATCGTGTCGCCCTTGCCGACGCGGTAGCCGGAATGGAGCAGCTGTAACGTGCCGCCGATCATGACGGTCGGGTCCTTCTGCGCTGCCATGAAGATATGCGTCGCCATGCTGGTGGTCGTCGTTTTGCCGTGCGTGCCGGAGATGCAAAGGGCGTTTTTGTAACCCTTCATGATAGTGCCCCAAGCCTGCGCGCGCTCAAAGACGGGGATGCCGCGCGTCACCGCACCGGAAATTTCGGGGTTGTCGTCGTGGATGGCGGCGGTGCGGATGACAAAGTCGCACTCGCCGAGGTTGTCCGCCGCGTGGCCGATGGCCACGGGAATGCCGAGCGAGCGCAGATGCTCGACGGACGGGCCGTCGTTCATGTCGCTGCCCTGGACCTTGAGGCCCATGCCGTGCAGCACCTCTGCCAGCGGGCTCATCGAAACGCCGCCGATGCCGGCCAGATGTGCGCACTTGCCGGGGACGAGATAGGAGAAAATATCCTTCTGGTTATTCATTGTATCAAATCCTTTCCTTGTGCGGAGCACAGGAGATTTACTTTTTATGGATTTTCTATTATAATATAGCGGCGAACGGAGTGCAATGCTAAAAATTTGATTTTTTGTGAGGGTTCCATGCTCTTTTTACCGAACGAAGTCGAAGCGGTCATCACCACGCTGCAAAGCGCGGGCTATTCGCCGTACTTAGTCGGCGGCTGCGTGCGCGAAATGCTGCGCGGCAAAGCGCCGTCCGACTACGACATGACGTCCGACGCCCTGCCGCAGGAGGTGCTGCGCCTTTTCGGCGAGCGTGCGCACCCGACGGGCTTGCAGCACGGCACGGTGACGGTCGTGAGCGGAGGACTGCCCATCGAGCTCACGACGATGCGCCGCGACGGCGCGTACAAGGATAACCGCCACCCCGATTCCGTCACGTTCGGCACGAGCATTGAAGAGGACCTTGCCCGCCGCGACTTTACAGTCAATGCCATCGCGCTGTCACCGGACGGTACGCTCGTCGACCCATACGGCGGGCAGAAGGACTTGAACGCGAAAATTCTGCGCTGCGTCGGTGAGCCGAAGCGGCGGTTTGAAGAGGACGCGCTGCGCATTCTGCGGCTGGTGCGCCTCTGCTCTGTGCTCGGCTTTTCGGCAGAGGAAGAGACCGCCCGCGCCGCGCATGAGGCGGGC
>CAVFND010000100.1:0-6167 GCA_963623615.1 Oscillibacter sp. ER4
CTCGCCCGAGCTCACGTCCCAGAATCGCGCGATGAGCTTCGCGACCGTCGACTTGCCGCCGCCAGACGGGCCGACGAGCGCGGTGAAGCTGCCCTCGGGGAGCGTCAGGTCAACGCCGTGCAGCACCTCGTCCTTTTCCTCCCCCGTGTAGGAGAAGCGGACGTTTTTGAGCACGACGTCCGTATGCTCGACTTTCGCGCGCTGCGCCGGTTCGGGCAGCGACGGCATTTCGAGGAATTCCTGCAAATTTTCCACCGCGAACTTGACCTGCCGCATGTTTTCGGAGAATACTTCCAACTTCGCCAGCGAGCCGACCATCGAGATCGACAGCATCACCGCCAGCGCCGCCTGCGGCGCGGTGATCGTACCGCGGTTCGCCAGCGCGAGCGCGACCGGCAGCGTGCCGATGAGCGTCGAGGGGAAGAGCGCGAAGCTCAGCTTCATCGTGACGAACGTGGACGTGAGCCACTTGACGACGAACGTGCGGAAATCGTTGATCGCGCCCGCGTACTTTTCATAGCTGACACCCGCGCGGCCAAAGGCCTTGATGACCTCAATGCCCTCGATGTACTCGACGATCGTGCTGTTCATGTAGCTTGCAGATTGGTCGTACTTGGAAAAGCTCTCGCCGCTGATCTTGAACGTGAGGCCCATGCAGAGAAAGGAGAGTGGGAACGTCACAAGCGACGCGAGCGCCAGCCGCCAGTCGAGGCGCAACAGCGCGAGGATGCTGACGATGGGCAGCACGATGTGCCCCGCGCCCTCGGGGATCATGTGCGCGAGCGGCGGCTCGAGATTTTCGATCTTGTCGACCATCATGCTCTTGATCTCGCCGATGGAGTGGTTCTCCACATCGCCGAGCGGTGCGTGGAGGAAGCGGTCGGCCAGCCGCAGGCGCAGCGCCTCCAAGATCGTGTACGCCATCGCGTGCGACACGCCGGTCGACAGGCTGAAGAGCAGAATTTTGACCGCGTAGGCCAGCAGCGCCAGCAGACACCATTTTAATATTCCCGCCGCCGTGGCCGTTCCCGCCACGAACAGGCACAGCATCGCATACATGCAGTAAAACGGTGCAAGTCCCGCCGCCACGCTGAGTACGGACCAAACGACCGACAGGTACATCCGCTTTTTTTCGCCCTCCGCGTAGGCGAAGAGCGCGTTCATCCAGCTTTTCTTCTTTTCATCCTTCATATCGTGTTCCCCTTTCCCTGCGGTACTCCGACGGTGTCAAATGCATGACCTTTTTGAACGCGCCGGTGAATTTACCCGCGCTGTCGTAGCCGATGCGCCCGCCGATCTCGGCGACGCTCAGATTTTTCTCTTTCAGCAGCAGCTCCGCCGCCAGATTCATGCGGTAATTCGTCAGCCATGTGCCGATGGCCGCGCCGTAGACCGAGCGGAAGCACGTCTTCATCGGCGTCATCGGGATGTCAAAGCGGCTCGAAAGCTCCTCCTGCGTGAAATTTTCGGATACGTGCTCGGTCAAAAAGCGCTTGATGGCCTCGACCTTTTCGACCTGCGTTTTGTAGAAGTACGGCCGCTCGCTCTCCTCCTGCGGAATGACCATGGCGTCGAGGTAGAGCAGCAGCTCTAAGATCTTGACCTTGAAGTACGGGATACGAATTTTTTCCGGCACGCGGTACATCTCGCCGAAAATGTGCTCCATCCGCTCCGCCCCGTGGACGACGCGCGGCGTGCTGCCGAGCTGCCAGCGCTCGATGATCTTCTCCGGCGTCGCGGGAAAGTCTTTGACCTCGCGCGGCAGCGATTCCTTCACGATATCCCGGTCGAACGCGACTGTCAGCCCGTGATAGTGGTTAGACGGGAAGTGGAATGTACCCGTGTGCTGCTCGCGCAGGTCGAGCTTCATGTCCCCCGCCGCCGTGTAGGCGACCATGTTGTCGCCCGCGGGGTACTCCATGCGCCCCTCGCGGCAGTGGTCGATGGCGAGCATCCGCCGGTCGGCCACAAAATCGCACTCGTAGCGCTCCATGTGAAAGTCGTTGAACGCGAGCATCACGCCTGGGAAGACCTCGTAGGTCGTCATTGTACCGTCGCCGGTCTCATTTCGAAACTGCCATACCGCGCAGCCGTCGCTCTGCGCCAGCAAAATGGCGCCCTGATGTTCAAATAGTTTCTCTGCGGTCATCTCTTCCGCTCCCGTCTTTTGAGGTTAGTCGCCTCTAACTACTTGGCAGTATATCACAGCTTTTGCCGCTTGTCTTTCCCCATCGGGCGAAATTATTCCGTTTGGACTTCCTTTTTTCTCCGCAAAAATGAAGATATCGTACAAGCCATTTCCCCGCGGCGATGGTACAATAGCCCTGCAAGGGAGGGATGCGCATGAAGGATGAGTGCCGCAGCGCGGTCTATGATGGGCGAACTGCACCTTGAGGCCTACCGCTTCGAGGGTATCGTGCAGCCTTTTCCCGTCCACTTTCACGAGCATTACGTCCTCGGCCTTGTCGAGCGGCTCAGGAAGATCGTCGGCGAGCTGGAATGAGGGTGAAGGGATGACCTTTTTACAGATGAGCCTGCACGGCGCGGTGATGATCGCGGTCATCACCATTCTCCGCGCGCTGGCGCTCAATCGGGTGCCGAAAAAGACGTTTCTGGTGCTCTGGGCGCTCGCGCTCGTGCGGCTGCTCGTGCCGTTTTCGCTCCCCTCGCGCCTGAGTGTCTACACGCTCTTCGCGCGGCAAATCCCCGCCGGATCGGATGCCACCGCCGCCGCTCCCCTGCCGGCTCTGCCGGCGGCGCACGCCACTGTCACACCACAGGTCACTGCGCCTTCCGCGCCGGCGGTCTCGCCGTGGACGGTCATCTGGCTCGTGGGCATCGCGGTCTATGCGCTGACGTTCGCGGTGCTCTATATCAGGTGCTATCGCGAATTCCAAACCTCGCTGCCGGTCGAACACGACTATGCCCGCCGCTGGCTTGCAGCGCACCGCTTGCGCCGCCCGCTCGCCATCCGCCAGTCGGACCGCATCTCGTCCCCGCTGACGTTCGGTGTCCTGCGCCCCGTCATCCTGATGCCGAAGTCGACCGACTGGTCGGACGAGAGCGCGCTGCGCTTTGTTCTGGAGCATGAATTCGTCCATGTCCAGCGCTTCGGCGGCGCGCGGGTGGACTACGCGCGCACCCTCAAACGCGCAGCGGCGTCGCGCCCCTTTGCAGCGGCTTCAGCAAAAATGTCATTGAAGAAAGGATCACAGCAATTATGAAAGCGAAGAAAACAACGATCATCTCGTTCGTTCTGGCGGCTGTTCTGATCGCCGGAACGGCGACCGCCTTTGCGACCTCCGCCCAGGCGGAGGCAGACAACGGCAAGGTCACTGAGCTCGCCCCGATCACCAAAAAGCAGTTCGTCGAGCTCGTCGACCGCCACCTGAACAACGTCGAGACCGAGGTGTGCGAAAGCTCGCTGATGTCCTACGTCGACCCGACGGACGGCAAGACGTATTACAGCTTCGACGACGGCAAGACCTTCGAGCCGATGACGGACGAGGAATTCGAGGTCCGCTTCCCCACACCGAATGTCGAGTGGTGGACGTATGACGAGTACAAAGCGTGGCTCGACAACGAAAAGGTGCAGCTCCGGAGCCTTCTTGGCGAGGCTGGCACGTTCGGCCCGTATGAGACGGACGAAGAACTCCTCGCCGCCGTCAAACCGATCTGCGAAAAGCAGGTCCTGCTTGGCAAATTGAAGCAGCTTGAGGCCGACAGGATCATCGCGCGGTACAGCGGAAAATAAGCGCAGCTATATAGAAATAAGCGGAGGTCTGCTATGAAGCAGGCCTCCGTCTTTGATTTTGCCCTTGCTTTTTTGTTTTTGTCGTGCTATATTGTCTTCGCAAAATAAGTTGTAGCTGCAACCAGTTAGTTGTATCTGCAACATTTCAAAAAGAAAGCAAGGAAAACGAACATGGAACATCCCGCAAGAAAGATCACGAAGATCGCGCGCGAGGCCGAGCACCTTGTCCTGCTCGCGTCGCGCGCCGACGGCATCGGCACAGCGGAGATCGACTGTCTGCACGCCGTGCGCCATCATCCCGGCGTCACGCAATCAGAGCTCGTGGCCATGCTGCACTCCGACAAGGCCGCCATCGCGCGCCGCACGGCGAATCTGGAGCGCAAGGGCTATCTTCGCCGCGAGCCGAACCCGAGCGACGGGCGCAGCCAGCTCCTCTACGCGACCGAGCAGGCCGAGGGCCTGCGCAACGTCAAGGCCGAGGCCGAGAGCGCCTTTTACGACTATCTGATGGCCGGACTGGACGAAGCGCAGCAAGCCGCTTTTCTTTCGTCTCTCGACATTCTCTACCGCCGCTCGAAGGCGGAAAGCCGCGCGGGCTTTCCGCATCTGCGGCCCGTTTTTGAGGAGTGTGCGCATGAAAAAGGCTGATCCCTTCCGCCCCGACCGCATCGGCTCGTATTTTCGCATGGAGTGGCTGCCTCTCACCTTCGTCACGCTCTCCGGACTTATATACAACATCGGCCTTCTCGCCGGTCCGTGGTTCGAGGGCAAGCTCGCCCAATGTCTCGCCGACATTCTGACGGGTAAAACAGCGGGCAGCGCGATGACCGTGCTCGTCCTCGCCTACATCGGCGTAACGCTGACGGTGCAGGCCGCGCGCTTTATCAAGCGCTTCTACGTCCGCCGATTTGCCAACGACGTGAACCGCCGCATGAAGGGCGTGCTCTACGCCAGTCTCGTCCGCCAGAGCCGCCGCGCGCTTGAGGAAGAGGGCGCGGGCGAGCTCGTCACCAAGGCCATCTCCGACGTGGACGACTGCGCCGAGGGCATGCGTAAATTCACGACCGAGCTCTTCGACACGGGCGTCGCGCTCGCGGGCTATGCCGTGATGCTGCTGATCTACGACTGGCGGCTCGCGCTGCTGTGCCTCATCTTCCCGCCGATCTCCTACATCTGCGCGGAAAAGATGAAAAAAAACGTGCAGCGCGCGGGCAGCGCCTACAAAAAGTCCGCCGCCGCGCTCAACGCCGCGACGCTCGACCGCGCGAAAAACGCCGTCACCTACCGCGTCTACGGCTGCGAGGACGTGTGCGAGCGCCGCTATGAGGACACGCTGTACGCTTATGAAAGTTCCGCCGTGCGAGCCAACGTCTGGCAGTCGGCGCTGCCGCCGCTGTACCTCGCGGTGTCGAACCTGAGCGTGCTGTTCATCCTGTATTTCGGCGCAAAAAACGTGCTCGGCACGGGCTGGCGCACATGGGACATCGCCGCATTTGCGACGTTTCTCTCCTGCTTTATGAAGATGTCGACCAAATCCTCGAAAGCTGCCAAGCTCTTCAACTCCGTGCAGCGTGCAGAGGTCTCGTGGAAGCGTATCAAGCCGCTGATGAAGCAGCCGGAACCGCTCGCCCCGCTTGCCATCCCCGCGGCGCAGGAGGTTTCGCTTCGCGATCTGTCCTTCGCCTACGACGGCGGAACGCCGATCTTCGAGGGGCTCTCCCTCACGGCTGCCCCCGGCGAGATCATCGGCGTCACCGGCCCCGTCGCCTGCGGCAAGTCGACGCTCGGGCGCGTCTTCCTCTGCGAGCGGCCCTACGGCGGCTCCGTAACGATCGGCGGACGGGAGCTGTCGGAATTCGCGCCGCGCGAGGTCGCGGCGGCGGTCGGCTACCTCGGCCACGATCCCGAGCTGTGGAACGACACCGTGCGCGCCAACATCCTCTGCGGCGCTGACGGCGACGCGATGGCCTTTCTCAAGCTCACCGCGCTTGACGGTGAGGTCCGCGCGATGGAGCAGGGGCTTGACACGGTGGTCGGCAGCAGCGGCGTGCGCCTTTCGGGCGGTCAGGCGCAGCGTCTGGCACTTGCGCGCACGCTCGCGCATCCGCGCCCCATCCTCGTGCTGGACGATCCGTTCTCCGCGCTCGACCGTGCGACGGAGGACACGGTGTTCGCCAATCTCAAGAATTACGCGCGCGATAAGGTCGTTTTCCTGATCTCGCACCGGCTATATCATTTCCCCGAGATGCAGAAGATCGTCTTCATGGAGGACAGGAAAACCATCGTCGGCACGCACGAAGAGCTTCTTGCACGCTCTAAAGAATACCGCGCGCTCTACGAAAGCCAGACAGGAGGGGACAAGGTTGAAACATTGTAATCTGAGTACCATTCCGAAAAAGGACGCAAAAAACCA
>CAVFND010000101.1:0-6043 GCA_963623615.1 Oscillibacter sp. ER4
CTTGGTTTTTTGCGTCCTTTTTCGGAATGGTACTCAGATTACAATGTTTCAACCTTCCCTCACCTCACATATTCCACGGCGTCGATCTTGCCGAAGATGCGCACCTCGCTGTCGGTCATGCTGCGCAGCGTCAGATTCTGCCCGCGCACGCGCAGGATGAGCGAGCCCGCCCCTACGTCGATCTGCTCTGTGCCGTAGGATAAAATACCGCTGTGTCCCTCCAAAAAAAGCTGCCGGTCGCCCAGCATTTCCACATGGCACAGCCCCGCCACGATGTCCGCCGGCAGGTCAAAGAGCTCCGCCATGCGCGCCAGCATGCGCTGCGGCCGTTCGTTTCGTTCCATCGTCCATCTCCCCTTTGGGCAAAGCCTATGCGCCTTTCCGCGCGGATTTGCCTGTCCCAGGCGGGCAAGTTCTGCTTGCCCCAAGCATAGACTCATCTGAAAGATGAGGTGAGAGGATGAGACTGCGCGAACGGTTGCCGCTTTTTGCGGTGCTGTGCTGCTTTTCCGCGCTGCTGCTGTTGCCGGAGGTCAGCGCACAGGCGGCGCGGGACGCCATGCTGCTCTGCGCGCAGACGGTCATCCCGTCGCTGTTTCCGTTTTTCGTGCTCTCGTCGCTGCTCATCGCCTGCGGCGCGTCGGAGCTGCTCTCCGAGCTTTTGTCTCCGCTGATGCGGCCGCTGTTCGGCCTCTCGGGCGCGGGCGCGGCGGCGCTGGCGCTGGGCCTCTGCGGCGGATACCCCGTCGGCGCGCGAGCCGCCGCCGAACTTGTGGAAAGCGGCGCGCTCTCACAGGATGAGGGCGAGCGGCTGCTCGCCTTCTGCAACAACGCGGGGCCCGGGTTCCTGCTCGGCGTGTGCGGCGCGGGCGTGTTTTCGTCGAGCCGCGCGGGCGCGGCGCTGTACCTCATCCACGTCGCTGCGGCGCTCTGCACGGGGCTTCTCACCTGCCGCGCGCTGCCGCCGGTGCCGCCTGGGAAATCCACGCACAAAACCGCGAAGCCGATGCGTTTTTCCACAGCCTTCCCCGCGGCGGTGCAGAACGCACTGACGGGATGCCTCAATGTAAGCGCGTTCGTCGTGTTTTTCACGGTGCTTGCGCGGCTCTTGCTGCACTTTCTGCCGGTGGCCTTCGCCTCCTTGCTCCCCTGCGCGCTGCTGCTCGGATTTTTAGAGCTCACGAGCGGCGTGCTGTCGCTTCCCTGCTCGCGCGCGGGCTTTCTCGCCTGCGCGGCGCTGCTCGGCTGGGGCGGACTGAGCGTCCACTGTCAGACGCTCAGCGTGCTTGCGGTCTCTCCCCTTTCCGCGCGGTACTATCTCAAGGGAAAAGCCTTGCAATCGCTGCTGTCGCTGCTGCTTGCCCTGCTCGCGCTGCCGTTTCTGTTTTCCTGACGCTCACGGCTCCTTTCCCGTGATGGCGCTCGCCACCTGCGAGACGACGTCCGCCACCGCGTCGTCGAAAAGGTGCATATACACCGCGCTCGTCACGGACGTCGAGCTGTGCCCCAGCGCCTTGGAGATGCTGAACATCGGCACATTCTGGCTGTTGGCGACGCTTGCAAAGCTGTGGCGCAGCCCATGCAGCGAGATCGGCGGCAGACCCTGTGCGGCGATAAACTGCGACAGTTGCTGGCACAGGACATCCGGCTGGTAGGGCTTTCCCGCCTCGTTCACGGCGACATAGCCCTCGGGGTTGTATTTTGCGTCCTGCTTTCGCCGCCTTTCCCAGCCGCGGTGCAGCCGCTTGAGCAGCGATTCAAGGTCCCCATTGCCGCAAAAGGCCAGCCGCCGCTCGGATGCGTAGGACTTCGGTGCTTTTTCAAGCGCCCTGCCGCTCACAGCGGTGCGCACCTCGCAGATCTTGAGTACGCCGCGCTTTAGATCGACATTGCGCCATTTGAGGCCGCAGATCTCGCTGCGCCGCAGGCCGAGGCAGCCCGCGAGCTTGACGGCGACCTCGAGCGGCGTGCCTTCGCTCGCGTGAAAGAGCATGCGTAGCTGAGAGGAATCGTAAAAGCGGTGGTGCGGCGCTTCGCGCGCGGGCGGCGTGACAAGGCAGGTCACATTCACGCCCACAATGCCCTGCCTTACCGCCGCGCCCAGCGCCGCGTGCAGCAGCACATGGTGCTTGCGGATCGTATTGTTGGCAAGGCCCTTTCGACGCAGCTCGCCGTAATACTGCTGCACGCGCACGGGCGTCAGGTCCTGCACGTAGAGCCTGCCGAGAGCGGGGATCATGTGGGTATTCAAGATATTCTCGTAGCCGTGGCACGTCGTTTCCTCGCAGTTCGGCTTGATAAGCTCATCCATCCAGTAGCGCAGCCAGTCCTCCACAAAAACGTCCCCCGGCGCGCTCCTGCCGCCGAGCAGCTGCGCGCGGCGGTACTCGGCGATGACCTGCTCGGCCTGCTCCATCGTGGGATAGGTGCGCGTGCGGCGCACGCGCCTGCCGTTTTCGCCGTCGTAGTAGAGCGAGACATAGTAAAGGTGGTTCCTGTCGTCATACGACAGGTTCCGTTTGAGCGTTTTTCTCATGTAGTTTCTCCTCTTTCCTCGTTATGATCTTTTCTGCCTTGTGTGCAGAAAATAAAAAAACACCGCTGCTCACGCAGCGGTGTTTTTTTAAGCGAATGAAATCAGGCGTTCTTCGCGACCTCGACAAGCTTGGTGAAAGCGACGGGATCGCTGATGGCCATCTCGCTGAGCATCTTGCGGTTGATCTCGATGCCAGCGGTCTTCAGGCCGTGCATGAACGTGGAGTAGTTCATGCCGTTGAGCTTGCAGGCTGCGGAGATACGGGTGATCCACAGGGAGCGGAAGTCTCTCTTCTTCAGGCGGCGGCCGACGTAAGCGTAGGTCAGGGACTTCATGACCTGCTCGTTGGCCATCTTGAAGTGGCGGGATTTGTTGCCCCAATAGCCCTTGGCGAGCTTGAGGGTCTTGTTTCTTCTCTTGCGCGTCATCATCGCGCCTTTAACACGTGCCATATTGTATAAGCCTCCTTAAAGCGTATCGTTGTAAATTATTTGTAGGGGATCATCTTGCGGATCGTGCTGGCAGTGGTCTTGTCAGCATAGCCGCCCTGACGCAGACGACGGGTACGCTTGGTGGGCTTCTTGGTCAGGATGTGGCTCTTGAAGGCCTTGGCGACCTTGACCTTACCGGACTTGGTCAGATTGAATCTCTTTTTGGAACCGCTGTGGGTTTTCAGCTTGGGCATAGTAATTTCTCCTTTTCGTATTTGTAGTGGCGCTCAAAGTTACTTTCCCGCCTTGGGGGAAAGGAAGATCGACATGCTGCGGCCTTCCATTTTCGGCTCTTTATCCAAGTTGGCGACCTCGGCGACGGACTCTGCAAAGCGCACAAGAAGATCGCGGCCGATGTCCGTGTGTGCCATCTCGCGACCGCGGAAGCGGACAGAGACCTTGACACGGTTGCCGTCGGCAATGAATTTCTGGGCGTTTTTGAGCTTGGTGTTAAAATCGCCCACGTCGATACCGGGGGACATGCGCACTTCCTTGATCTCGACGACATGCTGGTTCTTTCTGGCTTCCTTTTCGCGCTTGCCCTGTTCAAAGCGGAACTTGCCGTAGTCCATGAGCTTGCACACAGGCGGCTTGGCCTGCGGCGAGATCTTGACTAAGTCAAGGCCCTGCTCGTCGGCGATGTGCTGCGCCTGCGCGGCAGACATGATGCCGAGCTGCTCGCCGGTCGCACTGATGAGACGGATCTCGCTGTCCCGGATCTCTTCGTTGATCTGATGCACGTTGCTGCTAATACCGAAGCACCTCCGTTTTTCATAAAGAATTTGGCAAACAAAAACGAGCACAGAACATTCTGCACCCGTACCATGACACAAAAAAGCCCGAAGGCTTTGTTTTCCATGATTGACCCCTTCGCTTTGCTGGGGGTGAGAACGAATGCACCGCTCTTCTTTGTTTTGCGTAGATAGTATATGCTTGATTTTCCGTTTTGTCAACAACAATTTGCCCGAAAAAGTGAAAAATGCGCGGTATATTTTTACTTTTGCCCGTCAACACTATGTCTGCAAGCAAGAAAAACGAAAGGAGGCGAGCACATGAAGGAGCGCAACAACCAGAACAAGAACCAGAATCAGGAAAACACCAATCAGAATCAGGACGGCAGCCAGAATCAGAACAATCAGGACAAGAACAACCGCTGATCGTACTCAAAGGCGCAGGGCTCCGGAGACTCCGGGGCTCTGCACCTTTATAGAACCTTAATCCTGCGCCCCTTGCGCAAAGGTGCGTTTCGTGCTATCATTTTATTTAAAATGAGATATTATTCCGCTTGCATTTTCAGAAAGGCACATCATGCTCGACTCTCTTTCTCTCTGGCTGCACGAAACACCGCTCGGCGAAACGCTGCTCACAATGCTCATCTCGATGCTCCCCGTCGTGGAGCTGCGCGGCGGTCTGCCCGCGGGCGTCGCGATGGGACTGCCCATCCCCGTGGCATTTGCCGCGTCGCTCGTCGGCAATATGATCCCCGTGCCATTCATCATTTTATTCGTCCGCCCGCTGTTCAAATGGGTGCGCGTACATATTCCGAAGCTCGGCGGCTTTGTCTCGCGGCTTGAAGCGCGCGCCGAGGCAAAGAGCGCCGACGTTCTCCGCTACCAGACGTGGGGGCTTTTGATCTTCGTCGCCATCCCGCTGCCGGGCACCGGCGCATGGACGGGCGCGCTGATCGCCGCCGTGCTCAACATGCGCCTAAAGCGCGCCGTACCGGTCATCTTCCTCGGCGTCGTCATCGCGGGCTGCATCATCACGCTGCTGACGCATGGGGTCACGCTTTTGTTCTAAAATAAAAAGAGCGCACAGGCGCTCTTTTTATTTCTTTTTTTGTCTCCAAACTGCAATCTTTTTGTAACGACTTGCGTCTAAAATCATGTTACCATCCATATCGCCGCAGACTCTACGGCAAGCATCGGAAAGGAGAATTCCACATGAAAAAGCATCTTCTGTGCGCCCTCGCCGCCGCGCTGACCCTTGCACTGCTGCTGACCGCCTGCGGGCAGAAGGAGGAGGACGCAAACGACACCCCGCCCGACGCGCAGGCAGGCAATCTCTATAAAGACTTCTTCGCCGGCGACGCCACTGTGACGGCGAATCTCATCAACGCCGGCGTCGCACCAGTGACCGCTTCGTTTCGCTCGCCTGACGTCTACGCCACCACGGGCGTCGACGGCTCGGACACGGACTGGACGATCAAGAGCTTCGCCCTGCTTGATCTGGACGGCGGCGGCGCAGACGAGCTGGTGCTGGGCATCGATTTCAGCGGCGAGGAGGAATACGTCATCCTCACCTGCCATGACGGCGCAGTCTATGCCAACCAGATCGTCTACCGCGGCTTTTTGTCGCCGAAGGCCGACGGCACATTCGAATGGTCGAACGGTGCCGTCGACAACGGCGCATCCCGCACCCGCTTTGAAAACGGCGTGTTGGTCTATGACGATTTCGCCGCCATGTCCGAAGGCAGCGAGGGAAACACCGTTTACACGCTGAACGGCGAGAGCGTTGATGAAAATGCGTACAACACGTTTCTCGAGGAGCAGACCGCCAAAGACGATCTCGCGTGGACGGAGTTCACATTGGATGCGCTCAATACTGCACTGGTGCAGTAAGAGACTCTGCGCCGCGCGAGGGGGCGAATCAAAGGGGTCCCAAGAGAAAGGCTTTTGATTGGCAGTCTCGGGCTTGAATGGCCTTTGTGCCTCCGGAATGGAAATGCCTGCGCGCGGCGATGCCGCGTTGGGCGTTGCTATACGATTTGGCCTACTCCTATCATCCGCTGCCGCTCTGCCCATCTTGTAGAAGTGCGCAGTAATTTCCGCCTACCGCCAGTCTCCACAATGCGGCGAGCGAAGCAATGCCTCATTCGGCACGCAGTCTGCCGCCAAGCTAACGTCACACGCGCCTCACGGTAGTAAGGCGCGGTTGCGACTGGTAACGTCTCGCAGAAGATTCATGGCGAAGCCATGTACACCGCACTTACATTGCGCAGCGCGTGCAGTCATTC
>CAVFND010000102.1:0-6029 GCA_963623615.1 Oscillibacter sp. ER4
GCGTAACGACGAAGATCGCGACAAAACCGTAGAGCAGGTGGAAATCCTTGAGCATGAACGCATCACGAAGGCCGCCGACCATGCACAGACGGCTCTTCTGCGCGAGCGCGCCGACGACGAGCGCGATGACGAGCGCGATCCAGAACGGCGCATGCATCGAGCCCGGGCCCTCTTCCGAGGCCTTGAACAATGCGGGCACGGTGACGACGAGGATCAGCAGCACGGCCATCACGGTCGGCAGCACGCCGCCCTCGGCCTTGTGCGCTTCATAGGAGCGCTTGAGCGAAAAGCCCTTTTTGAGGCTCGCAATGCCGAGCAGGATACCGCCGGTGAAGCCGATCAGGCCGACGAGCGCGTTGAGGTCGCCGCCGCCGAGGCGCAGCACCATGCGCAGCGGGCAGCCGAGGAACGCCAGCGCGCCGATGACGACGAACGCGCCGAGCACAAAGCGGATCGCGGGCGAAGAGCCGGCGCGCGCCTTGAATTCCTTGCTCGCAACGCTCATGATGAACGCGCCGAGCACGAGGCCGATGATCTCAGGGCGGACATACTGCACCTTTGCCGCGCTGTGCAGGCCCACCGCGCCGGAAATATCGCGCAGGAAGCACGCGATGCAGAACCCCATGTTTGTCGGGTTGCCGAGCGCCGTTAAAATGAGCGCCGCAAGGCCCACCGTAGCGCCCGCAATGATGACGCCCAGATGTACTTTTTTCATTTTCTCTTGTCTCCTTCTTTCTGCATTGACAAACACAACACAGTTTTGTCGAAAACCAGTATATTGGTTTATCTTTCAAAAAACAAACGGGATTCAAAGATGAAAAAGAGGGAACCATCGTTTTTTTCAATGGTTCCCTCTTTTTCTTCAAATCATCAGCTCGTAAAAGCCGTCGACCTCCAGCCCCTCCGCCTCGGTCAGCGCGGCGAGCGCGGCGCGGTCCTGGACCTCCGCGCGCCACGACATGCCGCAGTCCGCCGTCAGCTCGCGCGGGACGGGGATCAGCCGCCCGGGCAGCCCCTTCGCCCGACAGAGCTTTTCCATTGCGATGGCCGCGGCCGTCGTGTGGAATGTGATGACAAGCCATAGCTTTTTCTCTCTCATGTTGCGATCTCGCGGAGCGCGGTGACCGCGGCGTCCGCTTCCTCTTCCGTATTGTACCAGCCGAAGCTGAAGCGCACCGCGCCCTGCTCCTGCGTTCCGAGCGCCTCGTGCACGCGCGGCGCGCAGTGCGCGCCCGGGCGGGTCGCGATGCCGTAATCCTCGGACAAAATGTCCGAGACCTCGCCCGAGTCCATGTCGCCGATGTTCAGCGCGGCGACCGCCGTGCGCTCACGGTCGAAGTCGCCGTAGAGCGTCACACCTGGGATCTCGCGCACGCCCGCGACAAAGCGGCGCAGCAGCGCCGTTTCATGCGCGTGGATGGCCTCAATGCCAGTCTCCTGCAAAAAGTCGAGCGCGGCGTTCAGCCCCGCGATACCGTGGCCGTTGAGCGTGCCTGCCTCGAGCCGCGTCGGCATCTGCTCGGGCTGCTCGTGGAGATACGTCTGTACACCCGTGCCGCCGACCTTCCATGGTCTGACGTCCACGCCCTCGCGCACGCACAGTCCGCCCGTGCCCTGCGGGCCCATCAGCGACTTGTGCCCCGTGAAGCACAGCACATCGATGTGCATCTGCTCCATGTCGATGGGCAGCACGCCCGCGCTCTGCGAGGCGTCCACGATGAACTTTAGTCCGTGCTCGTGCGCAAACTGCCCGATGCGCGCCAAATCCAGCACATTGCCCGTCAGATTCGAGGCGTGCGTGCAGACGATGGCGCGGGTGTTGGGCCGCAACAGCCGTTCAAAGTCGGCGTAGTCGGTATTGCCTTGCTTGTCCGCGGGAACGAAGCTCAACTCAACATTGTTCTCCCGTTCCGACCGGTAGAGCGGGCGCAGGACGGAGTTGTGCTCAAGGTCGGTCGAGATCACGTGCTCGCCCGCGTGGATGCAGCCGTGGATGGCGATGTTCAGCGCCTCGGTCGAGTTGCAGGTGAAGGCGACATGGTCGGGCCGCTTGCAGCCAAAGAGCGCGGCGAGCTTGCAGCGCGTGTCGTAGATCACGCGCGAGGCGGCAAGCGCCTCCTCATGCGTGCCGCGCGCGCTGTTGCCGAAGCTGTTCATCGCCGCGACCACCGCGTCGATGACCTGCGGCGGCTTTCGCAGCGTCGTCGCCGCGTTATCAAGATAGATCATCTCACGGACGGACGACGCGGTCCGCGCCGCTCATCTTTTCGACGATGACGTACATGTTCGTCACCTCGCCGACGGCGAGCTTTTCCTTGATGTCGTAGAAGTTGAGGCATGTGCCGCAGCTCATGATCTCCACGCCGCGCGCGGCCATGCCCTTGAGGTCTTCGAGCGACTCCGAGCCCTCGCACGTCAGCTTCACGCCGCCGTTGTAGCAGAGGATGGTATCGGGCAAGGTCTCCTGCTGGCTCAGGGCGAAGACAAACGCCTTCATCAGCGCGCCGCCGAGCTCGTCATTGCCGCTGCCCATCTTGTCAGAGGACAGCACCACGACCGTCTTCGGCTTGCCGCAGGTGTAGCACTCAGTGCTCTGCTCCTCCGCCTCGGCGTTTTCACCCACGCTGATGGTCACGCGGTACTCGTTTTCGCCGAGCTTTTCCGTCACGGACGTGCAGCCCTTGCTTGCGGCCAGCTTGCCGAGGTTCTGCACCGCGGTCTCGTTGTCGACCAGCGTTTCGACGGTTCCGGCACCGCCGAGCTCCTGCATCGCCTTCTGCGTCTTCACAACAGGGATGGGGCAGGCGTCGCCCATGGCATTGACTTTGATCGTCATTTCTATCGCTCCTTTGATGGGTTTGCACCCGTTATTTCTTTCTAACTATAACAGATTCCGCGCGAAGTGACACAACTTTTTTCTCCCGCCGCGAATTTCTTTCATGGTTTTTCCCATTCGACCGCGCTGTTATCATTGAATTTTCCGATGGCAGTCTCCGCCTTGCGCCGTTTGCAGCAAATTGATAAAATGGAAAAAAGTTTGTATCTTTCTGCGCGCTCCGCGCTCTAACAGGCAGAAAGAAGCGGAAAGGAGGCCCTGCATGGACGAATTTGACGAGATCTGCCGACGCTGCGCACCCGTTGTCTACCGCTTTCTGCTCTCGCTCTGCAAGGACGCCTCCCTTGCCGACGAGCTGACGGCGGAGACATTCTATCAGGCATATCTGCACATCGACACGTTCCGCGGCGACTGCCGCGTTGAATCGTGGCTCTGCCAGATCGCGAAAAACGCCCTCACGAAGGAGCTCCGCCGCCAAAGGCGCGCCGTCCCCTACGAGGAAACGCGCGAGCTCGCCGCGCCGGACGACATTTTCGAGCTGCTGGCCGATAAAGAACAGGCCATGCGCATCCACGCCTCCCTGCACCGGCTCAAAGATCCGTACCGCGAGGTCTTTACGCTGCGCGTGCTCGGCGAGCTGCACTTTCGCGACATTGCCGGCCTGTTCGGCAAATCCGAGTCCTGGGCAAAGGTCACATTCTACCGCGCCAAGGACAAGCTGATCGAAGATATGGAGGAACACCATGAACATTGACTGCCGCGTCATCGGCGACCTGCTCCCGCTTTACGCCGACGAAAGCTGCTCGGACGCGAGCCGCGCGCTCGTGGACGAGCACCTTAAAACCTGCCCCCGCTGCCGCGAAACGCTCGCGCGGATGAAAAGCGAGCAGTTTCTCCCCGCTGCGCAAGCCATCGACCCGCCCGCCGTCGCCGACTACGCGCAAAAGGTCAAGCAGCGCCGCCAGAAGCGCGGCACCTACCTGACCGTCGGCGTCATCGCCCTGATCGTGCTGCTCTCGCTCACCGTTGCCGCGTGGCTGAACCTTGTGCGGGCGCAGGCTTCGGGCAATCACTCGGAAAATGGCGTATACGACCTCACTGCCGGCGAGATCACAACGACCGCTGACGCAAGCGACACCTATCGCCTCTGCACCAACACGACGAAGATCCGCGTCGCGTTCCGATCGGAGATACCGCATAGCGGCACGATCACACTCTGGAACATCACTGACGTCGCAAATCCCTACCCCGCCATGTTTTATGAGGTCGACGGCCGCACCGCGCGCTGCGACTTTACAAATCTCTCCTCCGCCGAGCGCTATTTCGTTCTCTGCGACGGGCTTTCCGGTGACGTGATTCTCTCCGACGGACGCCCGACGGACCTTTGGGAGAGCTTTCTCGACCTGTTCCACACCCTCTTCCCGCGTTGAGGGCGAAAACACGCCGGAGTTGACAAAGCGCCTGCGCTTCTCTACAATAAAGGAAGTTTTTCAAGGAGGAGGTGCGCGCCATGAACGACAAGCTGCGTCTCACGCAGATGACAAAGGCAGCGGGTTGAGCCGCCAAGCTGGGGCCGGGTGCCCTAACAGAAATTCTTGCTGATCTGCCGAATGTGTCGAACCCCGCGCTTTTGGTCGGCTACGACAGCAGCGATGACGCCGCCGTGTACCGCATCTCCGATGAGGTCGCCGTCATCGAGACAGTCGACTTCTTCACTCCCATCGTGAACGACCCGTACCTCTTCGGTCAGATCGCCGCGGCGAACGCGCTGAGCGACGTGTACGCCATGGGCGGCGAGCCAAGAGTGGCAATGAACCTCCTGTGCGTGCCGAACTGCCTTCCCAAGGGGGACATCCGCGCCATTTTGGAGGGCGGCCATGCCAAGGCCGTCGAGGCCGGATGTGTCATCGCGGGCGGCCATACCATTCAGGATAACGAGCCGAAGTACGGCCTGTGCGTCACGGGCTTTGTCCATCCCGATCACATTCTCAAAAATGTCGGCGCACAGCCGGGCGACGTGCTGGTGCTGACCAAGCCGCTCGGCAGCGGCGTGCTCACGACCGCCATCAAGGCTGATCTCATTTCCCCCGCCGTGCGCGACGCGGTCTATGCCCACATGGCGACGCTCAACAAAAAGGCGGGCGAGGCCGTGCGGAACGCCAAAAACGTCCACGCCTGCACCGACGTGACGGGCTTTGGCCTGCTCGGCCACGGCTACGAGATGGCGAGCGGTTCTAATGTCACCATCCGCCTGCACGGCGCGGCACTCCCCCTGATGGACGAGGCGCGTGACATGGCCGAGATGGGCATCATCCCCGCGGGCGCTTACCGCAACATGGACTATGTGAAGCCGCATCTCACGGTGCTGCCCACGGCGCAGCAGGTCTTCCTCGACCTTGCCGCCGACCCGCAGACCTCGGGCGGACTTCTCGTCGCGCTCCCGCGCGAGGACGCGGAAGCGCTCCTCCGCGAGCTGCAAATCTTCGCCCCCTGGAGCACCATCGTCGGCGAAGTGAGCGAGCCGCGCGCCACCGCGCTGGAATTCGACTAATTCAAATGGAACGCAAGCAAACAGGAGCTGAATGCCAAGGCATTCAGCTCCTGTTTTGATGTCTATACCCATTTTCGCGTCCGCAGACGCGAAATATTTTCTAATCCGTATTTACTGACGACAGAAGGTGAATTGCCGCAAAGCGGCAAGAGAAACCACCCTGGGGTGCGTGCGTTAGTAAATACACTTTGCACGGAGTAAGTGTCGAGCCAATGGCGAGTCACAGAACGCAGTGAATCTTTTACACAAACAAGTGGCATGAGTCACTTGTTTGTGTAAGTCACATGCAGCAGCTCATGGCATCTCTCTTCCCCGTATTCCGCCATCATCTGGGTAACTACGGGGTTGCGCTCGGCGCGCTTGAACATCGCCGCATTGTCGGAAAGGTGCAGGCCGTCGCCGCGCTTTTCCTTGCTCTTCTTGAGGCCATAGGGCTGGCCCGCGCCGCCGACACAGCCGCCCTGACAGGTCATCACCTCGATGAGGTGATAGAATTTCCTGCCCTCGTCAATGTCCTTCAGGAGCTTTTTCGCGTTGGCAAGGCCGTTGACGACCGCGAGCTTGAGCTCGGTGTCGCCGATTGTTACGCTCGTCTCCTTGATCGGCGCGTCGCCGCGCAGACCGAGGATGCTGATCTCGCGC
>CAVFND010000103.1:0-6020 GCA_963623615.1 Oscillibacter sp. ER4
CGTGCACGATGCCATAGGGGTTCTTGCTTTCCTGACGGATCTCGAGCTTGAAGATCGCGTGGTCGGGCTCGACAAATTCCGCCTCAATATGATTATATGCGGCGAAGAAATTGACTTTTTCCAATTCCTCCGCCGGACGGGAAGCTGCGCTTTGTTCCATGAAAATTGCTCCTTCTGCGTTGCTGTGTGACATCCTACCACAAACGCGCAGCAAAAGCAACGGTTTGATAAAAATGCAGACAATGTTTGAAAATCGACAAATATCGTAAATTTTTGTATAACATTATCATCTCGAATACAGAAAATGAAAAAACTTGTATCGCTTGCCCACTTCCATTTTGCTTGAAAGCCTGCTATACTACCTTTACCATAGAAAAATATGCGTTTGAAGGGGAAATCCCTATGATCTATGAGAGCAGTGCGTCCTCCCGCTGCGCCGCGGGGCCGAAGATCGCCGCCATCGGCGGCGGAACGGGCCTGTCGACCATGCTGCGGGGATTGAAAAAATATACAGACCGCTTAACAGCCATCGTTACGGTGGCGGACGACGGCGGCGGCAGCGGCGTGCTGCGCCGCGAGATGGGCATTCTGCCGCCGGGCGATGTAAGGCAGTGCATGCAGGCGCTCGCGAACACCGAGCCCGTGATGGAGCAGCTTCTTGGCTATCGATTTCCAGAAGGACAGCTCAAGGGACAGTCGTTTGGAAACCTGCTGCTTGCGGCGCTCAACGGTATGACGGGGAGCTTTGAAGAGGCTGTCGCCATGATGGGACAGGTGCTGGCGATCTCGGGCTGCGTGCTGCCGGTGACGAATGCGGACGTGCAGCTCGAGGCTGTGTTTGAAAACGGCGCGCGCGTCGTGGGCGAATCACACATCTTCAACGCGAAAAAGCAGCAGGACTGCCGCATCCATCACGTTTCGCTTGTGCCGGAGCACCCGAAGGCACTGCCTGATGCGCTCCGCGCCATTTCGGAGGCCGACCTCATTCTGCTTGGCCCCGGCAGCCTTTATACAAGCGTGATCCCGAATCTGCTCGTCGACGGCGTGGCCGATGCGATCCGCGACTCGCACGCGCAGAAGTTTTATATCTGCAATATCATGACGCAGGACGGTGAGACCGAGGGTTACACCGCCGCCGATCATCTGGAGGCCCTGCAGCGCCACGGGCGGGAGGGGATCGTCGACCTCTGCCTTGCCAACAACGCGCCCATCCCGCGAGAGCTCGCTGCGCGATACAGCGAAGAGGATGCGGAGCTGCTGCGCGTCGACCGCGAGCGCATCGCGGAGTTGGGTATCGCGCTTGCGGAATACCCGCTGCTCTCGGCGCAGGGCGGTTACGCCCGCCATGACCCTGAACTGCTGGCACAGGCGGTCATGGAGCTCTACCGCGAGCGCACGGTACGCATCTACCGCGGCACCCAGCAGTACATTACGGAAGAACAGGAGCGGAAATAATGCTCAACAGTAAGGAATTTGTCAGGGAATTGCAGCTGCGCCGCGAGAGCGCATGGATGAACCCAAGTGTCGGGAGCGCGGAAGCCACGCTTGCTAAGCTGCCGCTTACACGCGCGGATGTCGACGACGCCGAGGCGCGGCTGGAGCGCTTTGCTCCGTTTATCAAAAAGGTATTTCCCGAGACCGCGGCTGACCGCGGCCTGGTCGAATCGCCGCTGACCGAAATTGAGCATATGCGCGCATGGCTCAATGAAAATGAGGGCGCGCAGCTTGAAGGCAGGCTCTTCTTGAAGCGCGACAGCGACCTGCCTGTCGCGGGCAGCGTCAAGGCACGCGGCGGCTGCTACGCGGTGCTCAAGCGCACGGAGGATTTGGCGCTTGCGAACCGGCTGGTCGAGACGCGCGACGATTACAGCGTGTTCGCCACGCGCGCGTTCCGCGACTTTTTCTCGCAGTATGAGCTGCACGTCGGCTCGACGGGCAATCTGGGGCTGAGCATCGGCATTATGGGCGCGGCGCTCGGCTACAAGGTCACGGTCCACATGAGCGCGGACGCGCGGCAGTGGAAAAAGGACCTGCTGCGCGCAAAGGGCGTGACGGTACTCGAATACGGCGCAGATTACTCCTACGCCGTGCAGAAAGGCCGTGAGCGCGCGGCGGAGGACCCGAGAAGCTACTTTATCGATGACGAAAACTCTGTCGATCTCTTCCTCGGCTATGCCGTGGCCGCGCGGCGGCTCAAGGCGCAGCTCGCCGGGCAGAATATCGCGGTGGATGACGGGCACCCGCTGCTCGTTTACATTCCCTGCGGCGTCGGCGGTGCGCCGGGCGGCATCTGCTTTGGCCTGAAGCAGGAGTTCGGCGACGCGGTGCACGTCTACTTCGCCGAGCCGGTGGAAGCGCCATGCATGTTGCTGGGCCTTGCGAGCGGTTTGCAGAATGAGATCTGCGTGCAGGATATCGGCCTGACGGGCCGCACTGCTGCGGATGGCCTCGCCGTCAGCCGCCCCTCGGGCTTCGTGGGGGAGACGGTCAAGGCGTTGGTTGGCGGCGGCTTCACGGTGTCGGACGAGCATTTGTTCAATGACCTTCACGCCCTGCACGAGACGGAGGGCATTTTCGTCGAGCCGTCCGCCTGCGCGGGCTTTGCCGGTGCGGTGGAGCTATCCAAGATGACAGACTATCTCGAAAGCAGCGGCCTTGGCGCGCATTTTGCCAATGCCACGCATGTCGTCTGGGCAACGGGCGGCGCGCTCGTGCCGGAAGGCGAACGCGAGAAGTACCTCGCAAACTGAAAAGGGAAAAAGAAGGGCTTCACGCATTGCGTGAAGCCCTTCTTTTTTGCACCGCGGCGGGGAGGGGAGCCTCGTCACGCGGGCGTCATCGTCAGGGTGTAATTCGCCGTGCGAAGAACGAGCTGCGTAGCGACTCAGCGGAGGCGTTCGATTCGTTGGGGGAGAGGCCGGTGCCGCTGCAGGCGATCGGCGGTTCGCTGGCGAAGGCGCCGTTTTTGGGATAGTAGTTGACGGAATAGCTGACGCCGCCATCAAAGAACGGAAACGGCTCGGCAGTGAATTTCACAAAGATGGTGTCTGCACGGTTGTTGACGTCGAGCGCGGCATCGAAGCTGTTTTTTTACCGCTGTTTTCGAGCGTGCCGCGGTATTTGCCGCCTGCGGCGTAGCTATTGTTGAGGATCGTGAGCGCCTTGTCGAGCGCGGCGTCGCCGGTGTTCGGCTCGGTCGGCACGCGCGCGGGGGCGGCGGTCGTGTCGATGCGCAGGCCGTTTTCAGAGTCCCACTGATAGCCCCAGCCGAAGGAATCGTACGCATAGCGGTAGGTCAGCGGGAAGTACGTTACGCCGTTGTAGTTGAAGATCGGCCAGGTCTCGTCGATGTCGTTGCTCAGCGCGCCATTCACGTAGACCTTGTACGACGGCAGCGTGACGGAGACGCTGCCCCTGGGCGCTTTGCCGGTCTCGGCGACGTGAGCGCTCTGCGCGCCGCCAGCGGTGATGTTGAGCGACTTGGCGGTATTGTTCCAGTTGGTCTCCACGCCCATGAAGCGGCTCAGGTGATACGTCATGGGAAAGTAAGTGATGTTGCTGTAGGTCAGCAGCGGGTATTTGGCATTCTTGTTGTCGATGACCTGGCCGTTGAGCGTTACCTTGCCGGTGACGACGTCGGCGCGCATCGCGGCCTCGGCCTGCGGCAGCAGACTGAACGCGAGCGCGATGCAGCAGGCGATGGCGAGCAGGACGCGCAGAAAAGTTTTGCTAATGGTAGACATAACATGCCGCTTTCCGTTTTGCTATGTTGACGCTTACTCGTACAGCTTGGCGCTGCGGTTGAGGTACACGAGCTCTATGATCTCGACCACACCCAGAGCGATGGCAATGGCGATGATAAAGAGCAGCAGGACGACCATGCCGCCGGTGTAGAAATAGAAGAAGGAAGCCGAGGACAGACTCAAAAGGAGAGTCAGGGCAAGGATCGCGCCGAAGCAGCCGATGGTCACGACCTGCCAGGTGCAGAGCTTGCGCCATTTTTCTGCCATACTTTCATCCGCGCCGTCGAACGCCTCGGCATAGGCGGTGAGCTGATGGTACGCCGCGAGCGCGGCGAACAGGAAGATCAATCCCAGCAGGATGATCAGGAAGACCAGAAGCGCAGAGACGTCCGAGCCTGTCATCCACTCCTGCACACTGGGCAAATTGAGCAGCGCGGCAAGCGGCAGCGAGATCAGCGGCAAAAGGTTGAGGTACACGACCTTGCGGAAGCGGGGGATGACCGCGCTCAGCTTCCAGAGCACAATGAGCGTGAGAATGCTGATCGCAAGCGACACCACGCTCAGCACAACGCCGAGCGCCGGAATCTTGTCGCCGAGCTTGAAGGTGTTGTTCAGAAGATTGATGACGATATTGGCGATGCCAAGGCGGAAGAGGTCTTGGAACCCCTTGTGCAGCAGCGGCGCGTTGGGCCGCTCGCGCAGGGGAGTGACAGTGCTTTCCGCGGGGACGGGAACGGCGATGGGGGCAGCTTCGGGGACAGGTTCAGGGCTTGGCGTCGAATTATTTTCCATCATGGCGGTTCTCCTCTCTTTTTTCTCTCACTTTTTTGCTTTTCTCTCATTCAAATATGGTCACGCTCACTGAAAGCGGTATCCCTGCGTGGTAAGGGTGACGAGATAATCCATAAAATTTTCGTACTGCTCAAAGTGCAGCAGGCCGCTTGCCTCGACCTCGTGGAACGAGGCGATTTTGCTGGAGGTGTCCACCCACACAAGATAATCGTTCACGGTTTCGCCTCCTCGTCGGGAAGCTTTTGTCCCTGTAAGTCATCGAAGGTAAGGATATTCTCGCTGCCGCTGTCGCATAGGCCGACGGTTTTCTCGGTGACCGCCACGCTTTCGGCCAGAGCGCGCAGGGCGGCTTCATCGCCGCTGGCGTCGAGCGAGAAGTGGAGGTTGCTCTCCTCGTCGATCCACTCGAGCGTGCTCCACAGCGACGGATCGCTCGCAAGGAAGAACTTGCCCTTGTAGCCGTTGACGGTGACCTCGGAAATTTTAGTGTCCTCACCCATATCGTAGTAGCTGAAAGAATCGTCCTGCATGTAGATATAGCTGAAGAGAATGAGGTCGTCGCCGTTTCGGTAGCAGAGCTGGCGGAAGCCGGAGTCCTCGTAGCTCATCTCCTCGTCCAGCGTGTAACCGTCCGGCAGGGCGGTGATCGTGTAAAACGGCAGCTCGCCGGTGGGCGCGTCGCCCGCATACTGATAAGAGACCTGCAAGCCCGTCCATGTCTCCACCCAGTGGATCATGGCGGCCCACGCGTCGGGACTGGCGGCGGCAAAGCCGCTGAGTGCAAGCAGCGCGACGAGAGCGACCGCGGCCGCGCGCCTGGCGAATTTACTCCAGAAGCTGCGCTGCGCGTGGCACTTATAGGTCAGCGCCTCTTCGACGTATTTCGCGCCGATCTCATTCATGGCGTCGGAAAAAAGCTCGGGCGTCATACCGGCATCTCCTGTTCGGTCAGATAAGTTTTGAGCTGCTGGCGCATGCGCGTCAGGCGCAGGCGGGCGTTGCCCTCGGTGATGCCGAGGAGTTTGCCGATCTCGGCAAAGCTGTCAGCGTACCAGTAGCGGCGCATGAAGAGCACGCGGTTTTCCTTGCTCTGCGTGTCAAGAAAGCGCTCGATCACGGCGGCGAGCTCTCTGGCCGCGCAGTGTTCTTCCACCACCTGTTGGGGCGAAGCGAGGAACGTTTCAAGCTCCTCCATGCACATATCGTAATGGCTGTTTCGTTTCATTGCCGTGTTGGCACGATAGCGCGAGATCGAACAGCGGCGGACGAGCGTGCCGACAAACGCCGGAAGCGATTCCGGACGCTGCGGCGGGATCGCGTTCCAGGTGCTCAAATACGCATCGTTCACGCACTCCTCCGCATCCTGCGCGCTTGCAAGAATGTTGTCCGCGAGCTTGTGGCAGAGCTTGCCGTATTTCTTGTCCAGCTCGCTGATGGCATCCTCCGAGCGCGCAAAGAACAGCGCGATGATCTGCGCGTCTTCCA
>CAVFND010000104.1:0-934 GCA_963623615.1 Oscillibacter sp. ER4
CAGGCATGCTGTCGCATGGCAAGACGGCACAACGAAGGAGTCCGTGCAAAATTCGCCTTTTGCGGCGTATGTTTTCCTATGTGGAGCCGGCCAATCGCTCGCCTTTTTCTTTTTAATCTTCATGTTTCGGCTTTTCCGCAGCGAACCACATATTCCACTGGAAGGAGTAAGCCTTGTACGCAGCTTCATCCGCACAGATCAGGTGCACGCGCGACGGCTGCTCGTGCTCGTAACCGTAGTCCATGATGGCGCGCAGGATGCGATAGGCGGCTTTCAGGTCGCTGCCTGTGCAGGCGAGGGTCAGCGTGCCGTCGTCCGTAAGCGGCAGGAGCTCTGCGGCGCGGTCGGAAGAGGGGAGGGCGGCGATGTTGCCGCGGGTGATCTCAACGGTCATGGAGGCCTCCTCAGCGGTTCAGATATGCGCGGCACTTCGCCTCCGCGTCACGCGCAAGCTGCTCTTCATCGAGCGTGACAAGGTGGCCGTGGTCGACCGTCACGCGGCCATGGACGACCGTGTAGTCGACGGGTCCGCGCACGCCGACGGTACCGAGTACGCTCTTGGGGTCAAAGCACGAACCGACGAGCTCGAGCCTGCGCGAGTCGATTAGAAAGAGGTCGCAGCACTTGCCGACCTCGAGCGAGCCGATGTCGTCGCTGCGCCCAAGGATGGCCGCGCTGCCGCGCGTCGCCATCTTGAGCGCATCGTAGCCGCTGGGGGCTTCTTTGCTGCTGTTGAGGCGGTGCAGCAAAAATGCGACGCGCAGTTCCTCCATCAGCGACGAGCCGTCGTTCGAGGCCGAGCCGTCGACCGCAAGGCCGACCGGCACGCCGAGTTTCAGCATCTCCGGCACGCGGGCGACGCCGGAGGCGAGCTTCATGTTCGAGATCGGGCAGTGGGCCACGCCGGTGTGCGTCTTCGCCAGCACACGCAGTT
>CAVFND010000104.1:944-5906 GCA_963623615.1 Oscillibacter sp. ER4
GCGCAGCTCCTCGTCGTTGAAGTGGATGCCGTGGGCGAACCAGACGTCGCTGCCCGTCCAGCCGAGGCGCTCCATGTACTCGAGAGGGCGGACGCCCTCGCGCGCGAGCATGAAGTTTTCCTCGTCCTTCGTCTCACACAGGTGCGTGTGCAGGCGCACGCCGTACTGGCGTGCGAGCACCGCACTCTCACGCAGAAGGTCAGCGGACACGGAGAACGGCGAGCACGGGGCGAGTGCGATGCGGTGCATCGCGCCGAACGACTTGTCGTGGTATTTTTCGATCACGCGGGCAGAATCGGCCATGATCTCGTCGACCGTCTGGACGACGCTGTCGGGCGGCAGACCGCCGTCTTTGACAGAGAGGTCCATGCTGCCGCGCGAGGCGTACATGCGCGCGCCGATCTCGTCCGACGCGGCGAACTGTGCGCCGATGAGGTCACCCGCGCCCGCGGGGAAAACATAGTGGTGGTCGAAGCAGGTCGTGCAGCCGTGCTTCATCAGCTCGCCGAGGCCCGTGAGCGTCGAGAGGCGAATGACGTCCTCGTCGAGGTTTTTCCAGATCTCATAGAGCGTCTTGAGCCAGTCGAAGAGCTCCATATTCTGCACCTCGGGCAGATTGCGCGAGAAGATCTGATAGAGATGATGGTGTGTGTTCACAAGCCCCGGATAGCAGAGCATGTGGCTTGCATCGATCACCTGATCCGCCTTCTGCGGAAGTTTGGGCCCGATCGCGCGGATGAACCCGTCCTCGGCGTACAGATCGACATTTTCATAAACCGTGTCCTTTTCGTCGCAAGACACCAGCGAACGAATGTTTTTGATGAGCAGAGTAGACATAGCAATACCTCTTAAACCCGCGCCAACGCGGGCAGATTTAGGGAAAGGAGGACCGAGCGCCTTTTGCCGCTTCCAGCGGCAAAACAGCCCAAAAGCCTCGCAGAGTTTCACGCCGCGCACGGCGTGAAATAAATTGAGATCTGTCGCGAAGGACGACATGCGCGTCCGCAGCGACACTTCGCAGTTCGTGATGCGGTGAGCGTCACGAACTGAAACTCATCTAAAACAAAAGCACCCATCGGGTGCTTTTGTTTTAAGCGTTAGCGTTCCTCGCGGAAGTAATTCAATCCCAGCGAAGCGGGCGGCTGCTTCTCCTTGTTGTTGCGCATGCTGGAGATGATCAGCACGATGACCGTGACCACATAGGGCAGGATCTTGTAGAGCTGCGTGGGAATGAACGAGATCACAAGACGCAGGTACAGGATCATCAGCGCGCCGAACAGCACGCTGCCCCAGATGGCGCTGAGCGGACGCCACATGCAGAAGATGACCAGCGCGACAGCCAGCCAGCCGACACCGGACAGGCCCTCGTGGTTCCAGACGCCGCCCGCGATGGTCATGATATAGACCATGCCGCCGATGGCGCTGATGCCGCCGCCGATGACGGTGGCGAGGTACTTGTAGCGCGTAACGTTGATGCCGGCCGCGTCGGCGGTGGCGGGGCTTTCGCCCACGCTGCGCAGATACAGGCCGCTGCGGGTCTTGTTCAGGTAGTAGAACATGCCCACGGCGCAGATGACTGAAAGGTAGAAGAAAAAGCTGTTGCCGAACAGGATGCCGCCGATGTAGGGGATGTCCTGCAAGGCCTTGGGGAAGGGGGAGTTCTGGAAATAGCCCTTGAGCGTGTTGCTGATGGAGATATAGCCGTTCTCGCTCACGCGCATGTACTCGCCGATGAACTGGCCGACGCCGGTGCCGAAGATCGACAGCGCAAGGCCCGTAACGTTCTGGTTGGCGCGCAGCGTGATCGTCAGGAAGCTGAAGATCAGCGAGGCGAGCGCACCGGCCAGGAACGAGCAGAGAATGCCGATCAGGATGGCGAGGTAGCCGTTGGGCGAGGCGGAGAACTTTTCATAGTAGTACACGCCGCCAAGGCCCATCGCGCCGCCCATGAACATGATACCCTCGACGCCGAGGTTGAGGTTGCCGGACTTTTCCGTCAAAATCTCGCCGAGCGTACCGAACAGCAGCGCCGTACCGTAGGAGATTGCAGCGACGATGAGGGGAATGAGAACGTTGAAAAAGCTATTCATTACTTGGCCGCCTCCTTTTCAGTTTTGGACGAACGGAAGATCAGACGGTAGTTGATAAAGAACTCGCATCCGAGCATGCAGAACAGCAGGATACCGGTGATGATGTCGGAAATGGAGGCGGGGACGGCGAGACGGGTCTGGAGCGTTTCCGCGCCCTTGGAGATGACCGCCAGCATCATGGAGATGACGATCATGGCGAAGGCGTTGAGCTGGCTGAGCCACGCGACCGTGATGGACGTGAAGCCCACGCCCGCGGCCACACCGTCATAAAGCGTGGTGTTCGCACCGGAGGCGACGATGAAGCCGACCAGACCGGAGATCGCGCCGGAGAGGAACATCGTGCGCATCATCACATGGCCGACGTTCATGCCCGCATAGCGCGCAGTGTTGATCGAGTCGCCGATGACGGCAATCTCGTAGCCGTGCTTGGTGTGGTTCATGTAAACGTGCATGAACACGACGAGGATCAGCACGATGATCCAGCCGCAGTGCACGCCGAGGACCTTCGGCAGCGTCGCAGCCGAGTCAAACTGCGGGATGATCTGGGAGCCGGGACGGCCTTCCCACGGACCGCCCTGCAGCCAGCGGACCACGCCGATGATGATGTAGTTCATCATCAGGGTGAAGAGCGTTTCATTCGTGTTCCACTTTGCCTTGAAGAAGGCGGGGATCAGTGCCCAGATGCCGCCGGCGATGGCGCCCGCGATGCCCATGATGATGAGCAGCAGCGCAGACGGGACCTTTCCGACCCAGAAGAGGGCGAAGTAGCTCGCGGCGATGGCACCCGCGGTGATCTGACCTTCGGCGCCGATGTTCCAGAAGCGCATCTTGAAGCACGGGGCGATGGCCAGCGCGCAGCCCAGCAGGGGAACGGCGAGCTTGACGGTCTGGCGGATGGCGGTTTTTTTGCCCAGCGCACCGGTGATGATGGTAGCGTAGCCGGTGATGGGGCTCGCACCGTCAGGTAGGGCGATCATCATGACGAGACCGCCGAGGATCAGCGCGACAACGATAGAAGCTAAGCGGATGCACCAAACCTTCCAGGGCTCCATCGCATCGCGCTTGGCAAGACGGACCAGGGGCACTTTGTTTTCGTTATGCATGAACTGCCTCCTCCTTTCCGCCGCCGATACGGGTCATCATCAGACCGATCTCTTCCTTGGTGGTGGTGCGGGCGTCGACCACGCCGCTGACCTTGCCGCCGCAGAGGACGAGAATGCGGTCGCACAGCTCGAGCAGCACGTCCAGATCCTCGCCGACGAAGATGACGGCGACGCCTTTCATCTTCTGTTCGGTCATCAGGTTATAGATGGTGTAAGAGGTGTTGATGTCGAGGCCGCGCACAGCGTAGGCCGACATCAGCACGTTCGGCGCGGACGCGATCTCGCGTCCGACGAGCACCTTCTGCACGTTGCCGCCGGACATGCGGCGCACAGGGAATTCGGTGCTGGGGGTCACGACCTCGAGCTCTTTCCAGATGCTCAGAGCCAGCTTGTTGGGGTCCTTTCGGTTGACGAACACGCCCTTGCCCTTTTTCCAGGAGCGGAGCATCATGTTGCCCGTCATGCCCATCGAGCCGACAAGGCCCATGCCCAGGCGGTCCTCCGGCACAAACGCGAGCGCGACGCCGGACTTTTTGATCTGCATGGGGGTCTTGCCGACCAGCTCGGATTCGGGTGCGCCCTCGGGCGTGTAGCGGATGCTGCTGCCCTCGGCCACGGGGTAGAGGCCCGCGATGGATTCAAGCAGCTCGCGCTGGCCGCTGCCCGCGATGCCCGCGACGCCGAGGATCTCGCCGCCCATGGCGGTGAAAGACACGTGGTCGAGGCGGACGACGCCTTCAGCGTCATAGCAGGTGACGTCCTTGAGCGTCAGGCGCGGGACAGGATGTTCATAGCGCGGGCGGTCGATGTTCAGCGTGACCGCATGGCCGACCATCATGTCGGTCAGCGCCTGCGGATTGGTCTCGGAGGTCTTGACGGTGCCGATGTACTGGCCCTTGCGCAGCACCGCGACCTTGTCCGAAAGGGACATGACCTCGTGCAGCTTGTGGGTGATGATGACGATGGCCTTGCCGTCGGCGCGCATATTGCGCAGCACATTGAAGAGCTTTTCCGTCTCCTGCGGAGTCAGGACCGCGGTGGGCTCGTCGAGGATCAAAATGTCCGCGCCGCGGTAGAGGACCTTGACGATCTCCACCGTCTGCTTCTGCGAGACGGACATGTCGTAGATCTTTTTCGTGGGGTCGATATCGAAGCCGTAGCGGTCGCAGATATCCTTGACCTTTGCGTTGGCGGCCTTGATATCTAGCTTGCCCGGCTCGTCGAGGCCGAGGACGATATTCTCCGCCACGGTGAACACGTCGACGAGCTTGTAGTGCTGGTGGATCATGCCGATGTGGTTGTCGAAGGCGTCCTTCGGCGAGCGGATGGACGTGAGAACGCCGTTGACATAGATCTCGCCCTCATCGGGGAAATAGATGCCGGCGAGCATGTTCATCAGCGTGGTCTTTCCGCTGCCGTTTTCGCCGAGCAGGGAAAGGATCTCACCGCGGTTGATGGTCAGGTCGATGCTGTCGTTGGCAACGACCTTGCCGAAGCGCTTGGTGATGTGTCTGAGTTCGATAGCACATTTGTTGTCCAAGGTTCTGTCATCCTTTCTTTCTAAGGCTGCAGCCACCTTACCGGAGGAAAACGGGACGCTCCGATAAATGTCTGGTAATTCACATTTATTTTACCATGTTTCGCCCCTAAAGTAAATGGAAAAGCTATCGGCGAATCCATCAAAAGTGACTGCTGAAAAATGGGAGAATCAACAAAAAAGTTTGCAGGCCTTACTTTTTTTTAGGCGAATGGACAGAAGAAAGGAGAGC
>CAVFND010000105.1:0-5885 GCA_963623615.1 Oscillibacter sp. ER4
CGTCTGCGACGCTCTGGAGCCGAAGCAGTCGCTGCAAATAGCGGCGGCCATGGCGGCGGGCGCGGCGGCGTCGCTCCTGCTGCAAAGAAACAGGAAAAAGGGAAGAAGCGCCAAAGCACGCGCACGGCGCGGACGCAGGTGAACATAAAAATGCGCAGTTTTACGTGCTTTTCCGCATCCGGTGGAGGAAATGCGCCGCGAAAGCATGCAACAGTTTGCACAAATGGAGCAAAGGCGGCGGGGGAATATGCCTTTTTCTGACGCGGGTGGTGAAGCGGCGAGTGCGCTCCAGATGTGGGGAAGAGGCGCGAAAAGCACCCTATATCTTGGCAAAATGCCGCCGCTTCCTCGCTTTGTTTCAGCAGTTAACATAATATTGTTAACATAATATTTTGACATAATTAACAAAAATGGAAAAAGTTGGCAATTCCGCTTGCGAAAAGAGTGCAAACGGCCTATATTTATAGGTACGTTCTATCGTTTTGATCCGCAGGTAGAGAGTTGCTTTCTTTCACGAGGGGTGACATACTTGCTGGATCGAAGGAACAGAAGAGACTGCCGCGGCGCGCTGCCGCAGCACGTGCCTGTGCCGATGCTGGTGTTATCGGCGTTTATTGTGTTGGGTGTGATCCTTGGGTACGTGTTTGCGCTCCGGTCGCTGCAAGGCTCGGGCGGCGAGCTGAAACGGTATTTCGACACGTTTCTGTCAGGCGGCGTCAATAAGCCATTTTCGGCGCGGACGCTGGGCGAAACGCTGCTGTGCTATTTCCGCGCGCCGGTCCTCGCGTTTCTGCTGGGCTTTGCGTCCATCGGCGTGATGGCGATGCCGCTTTTGTGCACGTGCCAAGGATTTCTTCTGTCGTACTCGCTCTTCTGCTTTGCGCTCTCGCTCGGGCGGGGGAGCTTTCCGCTGCTGCTGGCGCTGTTCGGCATCCGGCTTCTGGCGGTGCTGCCGTGCACGCTGCTGCTCGGGAACGCGTCGCTTGACAAGTCCCGCGCGCTGCTGTCGCTTTCGCTCGGCGGCGGGGGACGGGGACGCGCGGTCAGCTACGGGAGCGCGTACTGGTACCGTTTTGGCATTTGTTGTGTGTGTTTGTTGTTTGCCGCTCTGCTGGAGCTGTGGCTCGTGCCGCAGTTTCTGCTGCTGGCGGCGTCTTGAGCTGTCTTTTGGGAAGGAGGGGTGTTGACTTATGGCCGACCTTTTGGCGCAATACGAAGAATATTTGGCCACGGAAAAGCACGCCTCCCAGAATACGCTCAGCTCCTATATGCGCGATCTGCACCAGTTCTCCGCGTATTTGGACGAGTTTCACCCCATGCCGCTGCCGCAGGTGACGCAGGAGGTCATCAGCGGCTATGTCGCATGGATGGGCGGCAAGGGTAAGTCCGCCGCGACGATCACGCGCTCCATCGCGTCGATCAAGTCGCTCTACACCTACCTCCAGATGACGGGGGAGGTCAGCGCGAACCCGGCCAAGGGCGTCGCCGCGGTGAAGGTGGAGCACAAATTCCCCGAGATCCTCACGGGCAAGGAGGTCGAGCTTTTCCTCGACCAGCCCCAGTGCGTAGACGCCAAGGGCTACCGTGACCACGCGATGCTCGAGCTGCTGTACGCCACAGGCATCCGCGTTTCTGAATTGATCTCACTCAATGAAGAGGACGTGAGCCTGAGCGCGAGCTTCATCCGCGCGCAGAGCAAGGGCAAGGAGCGCATCATCCCGCTTTATCCCGCCGCCGTCAAGGCACTCTCGCACTACATGAAGGAGGTGCGCCCGCAGCTTCTGGCCGATCCGGAGGAGACGGCGCTGTTCGTCAACATGAACGGCGAGCGCATGAGCCGCCAGGGCTTCTGGAAGATCGTCAAGCACTATCAGGAGACCGCCGGCATCTCGAAGGATATCACGCCGCACACGCTGCGCCACTCGTTCGCCGTACACCTGCTCGAAAACGGCGCCGACCTGCGCTCCATTCAGGAGATGCTGGGTCACGCGGACATTTCCTCGACGCAGATCTACACGCATGTCGTCAAAAAGCACCTCAAGGACGTCTATCAGAAGGCGCACCCGCGGGCATAAAAAGAAGAATGAAAGGCCGCTCAGAGAGCGGCCTTTTTCATGCTGTGATTTCTCGTTGCATTTCGGACAGATGTTTGATATAATTTTCAAATGAGTATCGTGGGAGGTGATGCGCGTGCGGATACTCGGCATCGACCCGGGCATCGCCATCGTGGGCTTCGGGCTGATCGAGGCGGACCGCGGCAAAACGCAGCTGTTGAATTACGGCGCGATCACCACGCCCGCGGGACTGCCGCTGGCGCGCCGCCTTGTGCAGATCGAGCAGGACACGGAAGAGCTCATCGCACAGTTAAAGCCAGACGCCATCGCGGTCGAAGAGCTGTTCTTTTCGAACAACATCACGACGGGCATCGCCGTGGCGCATGGCCGCGGCATCATTCTGTGCACGGCGGAAAAGAGCGGCGTGCCGCTCTACGAATACACACCCATGCAGGTCAAGCAGGCCGTCGTCGGCTATGGCCTTGCCGAAAAGCGACAGGTCATGGACATGGTCAAGCGGCTCTTAAAGCTCAAGGCCGTGCCGCGGCCAGACGACGCGGCCGACGCCCTGGCCATCGCCATCTGCCACGCGCGCAGCGCCACATCGCTCTTAAGCCGCGTGGGCGGGAACGACGTCAAGCAGACCATCTAAGCAGGAGAGAGGCAGTTTATGTTTTATTATGTCAGCGGAACGGTCGCACATGTGGAGCCGTATCTCGCCGTGATCGACTGCGGCGGCGTGGGCTATGCCTGCAAGACCACCAGCACGACGATCTCACAGCTTCAATGGGGTAAAGCGGGAAAACTTTACACCTATTTGCACGTGGGCGAGGGGATCTTCGACCTTTACGGCTTTGCCACGCAGGGCGAGCTGGGGAGCTTCAAGCAGCTCATCAGCGTCTCGGGCGTGGGGCCGAAGGCGGCGCTCGCGATCCTTTCGGTCTGCACGCCGCAGGGGCTTGCGATGGCGGTCATCACGGGCGATGAAAAGGCGCTCATCGCCGCGCCGGGCATCGGCAAGAAGATCGCCCAGCGCATCATTTTGGAGCTCAAGGATAAGCTCGCCAAGGAGCAGCAGGAGATCGGCATGCCGACCGCGCCCGGCATCGTCGCGGGCGAGAAGAGCAAGGCCGTCGAGGCCGCCGCCGCGCTCGCGGTGCTCGGCTACACCCAGCAGGACATCGCGGTCGCGATGAAGGGCGTAGACGTGGACGGCCTGCCGCTGGAGGAGATCGTCCGCCAGAGCCTGAAGAAAATGGTGAAGTAGGAGAAACGATAAATGAACGAGAATACGAAAGCAGCAGCCAAAAAGGGTATTACCTTCGGCACCTGCCTTGCAATGGTCATTTCTTACGCGAACTGGCACAGTGTGGGCTGGGCGATCGTTCACGGTCTGATGGGCTGGCTGTATGTGATCTATTTTGCACTTCGGTACTGAGCGTTTCCCCGCCGGACGGGAGAAAAGGGAAGTGAAGCTGTGAGCATTGACTTTGGAACTGACATTTATGAAGAGCCTATCGTGGCCAAGACCTTCCTGAGCGAGGACGCGCAGGAGGGTTCTCTGCGCCCGAAGACGCTCTCGGAATACATTGGGCAGGAGAAGGCGAAGGGCAACCTTGCCGTCTTCATCGCGGCGGCGAAAAAGCGCGGCGAATCGCTCGACCATGTGCTGCTGCACGGCCCTCCGGGCCTCGGCAAGACGACGCTCGCGGGCATTATTGCCCAGGAAATGGGCGTGAACATCCGCATCACGTCCGGCCCCGCCATTGAAAAGGCGGGCGACCTTGCGGCGTTGCTCACAAACCTGAGCGAGGGGGACATCCTGTTTGTCGACGAGATCCACCGCCTGAACCGCAGCGTGGAAGAGATTTTGTACCCCGCGATGGAGGACTATGCCATCGACATCATCGTCGGCAAGGGTCCGAGCGCGAACTCGATCCGCCTCGATCTGCCGCACTTCACGCTCATCGGCGCGACGACGCGCGCGGGCCAGCTGTCCGCGCCGCTCCGCGACCGCTTCGGCGTCACGCTGCGCCTGGAGCTTTACACGCCGCAGGAGCTCTCGAAGATCGTCACGCGGTCGGCGAGCATTCTGAATGTTGACATCGACCCGACGGGCGCGCTCGAGATCGCGCGCCGTTCGCGCGGCACGCCTCGTATCGCCAACCGCATGCTGCGCCGCGTGCGCGATTTTGCGGACGTGCGGGCCGACGGCGTCATCACGAAGGAGGTCGCGGACGAAGCGCTCCGCGCGCTCGAGATCGACGACCTCGGTCTTGACCCCATCGACCACCGGATGATGCGCGCCATCATCGAAAACTACGGCGGCGGCCCCGTTGGCATCGAGACGCTGGCCGCGACCATCGGCGAGGAAGCCGTCACGCTGCTGGACGTTTACGAGCCGTATCTGATGCAGCTCGGCTTTTTGCAGCGCACGCCGCGCGGGCGCTGCGTGACGCGCAAGGCGTATGAGCACTTAGGCCTCTCCGTGCCCAAGAGCATGGATGAAGTGCCGGAGCAGCTTAGCCTATAAACGAAAACTACTTTACAGCAAAACTTCAAATCTTTTTGAGAAGAGGAATCGAAATCATGGGAAAACTGTTTGGCACCGACGGCATCCGCGGCGTCGTGGGGGAAAATCTCACGGCTGATCTCGCGTTCCGCACGGGCAAGGCCATCGCGGCCGTCTTGAAGGAAGAAAAGGGCAGAAAGCCGGTCATCACCATCGGCAAGGACACGCGCATTTCGTCCGACATGCTCGAAAGCGCGCTGATCGCGGGCATCTGCTCCGTCGGCGGCGATGTGATGCCGTTCGGCGTGCTGCCGACCCCGGCAGTTGCGTACCTGACCGTGCTCAAGGGCGCGGACGCGGGCATTGTGATCTCTGCCTCGCACAACCCCTACGAACACAACGGCATCAAGGTCTTCAACGAAAAGGGCTACAAGCTGCCCGACGCGATCGAGGAGCAGGTGGAGGAGAAAATTCTCACCGACATCTATCCCGCCGCAACGCACGGCGAGATCGGCGTCCTGCGCCACGGCTTGAGACAGTCGCGCGAGGCGTACATCGACCATCTGGCGGGCACGATCGAGGGCGACCTGTCCGGTCTTCGCGTGCTCGTCGACTGCTCGAACGGCGCGTCGTCCGCGACGGCGCCGGAGCTCTTTGGCCGCTTCCGCTGCTTCTGCGACTTTATCCACCGCGAACCGGATGGCGTGAACATCAACGACCACTGCGGCTCGACGCATCTCGACGACCTTGCGCAAAAAGTCGTTGCGGGCGGCTATGATATCGGCGTCGCATTCGACGGCGACGCGGACCGCTGCCTTCTCGTCGACGAGCAGGGCGGTATCATCGACGGCGACAAGGTGCTCGCGGTCTGCGGCTCGGACATGAAGCGCCGCGGAAAGCTCTCCGGCGGCACGATCGTTGCGACAGTCATGTCGAACCTCGGTCTCCACGAGTTCTGCCGCGAAAACGGCGTGAGCCTCGTCTGCACGAGCGTGGGCGACCGCAACGTGCTTGAAAAGATGAACGAGTGCGGCTACAAGCTCGGCGGCGAGCAGTCGGGTCACACGATCTTCACCGACTACGCCACGACCGGCGACGGCCAGCTCACGGCGCTTCAGTTCCTCGACGTGCTCGCGCGCAGCGGCAAGAAGGCCTCCGAGCTTGCGTCCGTCTGCCCGCAGTACCCGCAGGTGCTGCTCAACGTCCCCGTTTCGCACGAGCGCGGCGTGAAAGATGCCATCATGGCCTCCGACGCGCTCTCCGCAGCCATCGCGCTGGAGGAGGAGAAGCTCTCCGGCGAGGGGCGCGTGCTCGTCCGC
>CAVFND010000106.1:0-5851 GCA_963623615.1 Oscillibacter sp. ER4
GCACTACGGCGACACCGTAATGCTGGCTTACGGCGGCGGCTCCATCAAGCGCAACGGCGTGTACGATGAGATCGTTGGTATCCTGAACGCCGAGGGCAAGCGCATTGTGGAGTTTCCCGGCATCATGCCGAACCCCACCTACGCCAAGGTGCAGGAGGGCGCAAAGCTGGCCCGTGAGAACCATGTTGATCTGATCCTTGCCGTGGGCGGCGGTTCCGTGTCCGACTGCTGCAAGGTGGTGTCTGCACAGGCCAAGGTGGACGAAGATTTGTGGGAACTGGAAAACACCAAGCATACCCGCCCCACTGAGTTCATCCCACTGGGTACCATCGTCACGGTGTTCGGTACCGGTTCTGAGATGAATAATGGTGCGGTCATTACCCACGAGGAAAAGAAGATCAAGGGAGCGCTGTGGGGCGCACAGGCGGAGTTCGCGTTCTTAGACCCCAGCTATACCCTGTCCGTCCCTATGAAACAGGTCATCTCCGGCGCGTTCGACACACTGAGCCACGCCATGGAGACCTACTTCGGCAAGCCGGATGAGAATAACCTCTCGGATGACATCAATGAAGCCGTCATGCGCAGCGTCATCCGCAACATCCGCGTTTTGCTGACCGACCCGGAGAATTACGACGCCAGAAGTGAACTGGCGTGGGCCTCCGCTATGGCGGAAAACGGTGTGCTGAAAATCGGCAAGGTCACGGATTTTCAGGGCCACCAGATCGAGCACCAGCTCGGCGCGTACACTAACTGCAACCACGGCGCAGGGCTGGCGGTTATCCACCCCGTTCTGTACCGTCACATCTACAAATCCGGTGCGGCGCGGTTCGCCCGCTGGGCGCAGAACGTCTGGGGCATTACGCCCAAGGGCAGCATTGATGAGACTGCGGCTGCCGGTATTGACGCGCTGGCCGCGTTCATTAAGGAGATCGGTCTGCCGACTACCTTTACCGAGCTTGGCATCCCCGCTGATACCGATTTTCGTGCCATCGCGGATTCCACGAACGTCACCGCTGGCTGCTGCAAGAAGCTGACGCACGACGAGATCTACGAAATTTTGCAGGAGTGCCTGTAACATCTGGTGTTTCCATGGCGGCAGGACATTGCCATTTTTGGCCTTTCTGCCTCTTGCATTTGGCGCGGGGCGTGATATCATAGGCCAGACAAATTGCGGAAAGGGGCAGCAGAATTGAAGGTCACAGCACAGAAAAGATCATTGGATATGCTTCACGGAACGCTATGGGATAAGATCCCGCGCTTTGCCATTCCGGTGGCGGCCACGGCGATTTTGAGCCAGCTGTTCAACGCCGCGGATATCGCCGTCATCGGCAATTTTACCGGCGAGCTCCGCACCGTGGCGGTCGCGGCTGTCGGCACGAACAGCTCGATCATCAGCCTGATCGTCAACCTGTTCATTGGCATCGCGCTGGGCGCAAACGTGACGATCGCGCACGCCATCGGCGAACAAAACGACAAGATGGTGCACCACGCGGTGCACACCTCCATCGTCGTGGCGGTGCTGGGCGGCCTGATCGCGGCAGTCATCGGCGAGCTGATTGCCGTTCCGCTGCTGAACCAGCTGAACGTGCCGGACGATGTGTTCCCGCTGGCGCTGCTGTATCTGCGCATCTACCTTGCGGGCCTGCCGGTGATCCTGCTTTACAACTTTGAGGCGGCGGTCTTTCGCAGCGTGGGCGAGACGAAGATCCCGCTGATCGCGCTCACCGCCTCGGGCATTCTGAACGTAATTTTGAACCTCTTCTTCGTGGCAGTGCTTCACATGAGCGTGGACGGCGTCGCGATCGCGACGGTGCTGTCGAACGCGGTCAGCGCGGCGATCTTGTGGGTCTTCCTGCGCAAAACGGACAAGGTCGTCCGCCTTGAGCCCAAGCAGCTGCGAATCGACGCGCTCTGCCTCAAGCAGATTTTGCGCATCGGTGTGCCCGCGGGCGTGCAGAGCGCAATGTTTTCCATTGCGAACATCGTCATTCAGGGGGCAATCAACAGCCTCGGCACGGTCGTCATGGCGGCGTCGAGCGCGTCCTACAACATCGAGATCATCACCTACGATATCCTCAACTCGTTCTCGCAGGCCTGCACAACGTTCGTCGGGCAGAACTTCGGCGCGGGCGAGATCAAACGCTGCAAGAAGACGCTGCTGCTGTGCCTGCTCGAGGGCGTTATCAGCCTCGGCGTCGTGATCGCCGTGATCCTGTTTTTCGGGAAGCCGTTGCTTGCCATCTTCAACGGCGATTCGCAGGTGGTGGAGACCGGATATATCCGCTTGATGCTGATCGTGCCGTCGCACCTGTTCAGCCTCTGCTATGAGGTGCTGTCCGGCTATCTGCGCGGCTTTGAAATTTCGCTGCCGCCCGCCATTTTGACGATGCTGGGCATTTGCGGCGTCCGTCTGAGCTGGCTGCACTGGGTGTTCCCAAAGGATAAGACGTTTTTGAACATCGTGCTGGTGTTTCCCATCAGCCTTGCGGCCACGGCGCTTTTGATGCTGGCCGCAGCGCTGTACTTCCGTCCTTCGCACCGCTATGCGCATCTGCAAAAGAGTGATGACGCGGTTTCGGCAAAGGCCGGGGAGTAAGAATGTTCCTAAAGTCGACAAGCAGGGCGCTCGCCTTTTAGGCGAGCGCCCTGCTTTACTTTCCTGGGAAAAACTGTTTCTAAAACGGGGGAGAGGGGAAATTTTTACGCCAGCTCGCGCGTGAAGTCGAGCACGCACTCGCGCAGGCGCAGAATTTCCTCCGGTGTGTTCTTGTTCAGGTGCATACCGATGCCGAGCTCCCGTCCCGTTCTCGGGCTGATGGGCAGCGTCTTTACGCCGTGCGTCCGTCCGCGCATCATGATCTCCGTCATCATCGTGATGCCAAGGCCCTTGCTGACCATGCGGATGACTGTTTCATCGTCCACGTGGCAGGGGCGGATGTTCGGCTTCACCTTTTTCGGACTCAGTGCGGTGTTCACGTCGATGTCGAACCGACCGTAGGGCATCAGAAATTCCTTGCCGTCGAATTCCTCAATGGGGAAGGCCTCTTCGCCGCCGGTGGGATAATCCTCCGGCAGGATGGCGTACATCGCGTCGTAGTAGAGCGGCGTCCAGTCGCAGTTGATATGGCTCTGCCGCGCGGCAAAGATGACGTCTGTGCGCCCCTCCTCCAGTAATTCAAAGGGCTCGAGCTCATTGTCCACCATGCGAAGGTCTACGTCGGTCTCCGGACACACGCGGCGGAAACGGTACAGAATCTCCGGCATCCAGTGCATGGCAAGGCTTGCATAAGCGGCGATGCGGATCACCGCTGTCCGCTTCTGCGTGATGGCCTCGATCTGGTTTTCGAGCTTGGCCGTCGCGCTCAAGTATTCGCGGATCGCGGGCAGCAGCGCTTCTCCGTCCTCCGTCAGCGAAATGCCGCTGTGGTCGCGCTGGATGAGCTTCATGCCGATCTCGCGCTCCAGGCCGTTGATGAGATGCGTCAGTCCAGACTGGGTGTAGCCCACCACCTCGGATGCCTTGGAAAAGCTGCCGAGGTTCACGGCGGTCATCAGAATTTCAAATTTTTTGCTGTCCATATCCCTACTCCTATAAAGGGTATTTTGATTTGTAATATACCTATTATAACCGAGCGTTTCTCTTTTTCAAGTGCAGGGTGTAATATTTTCAATAGGGTTGAGCAAAACTCCAATTTTCTCATGCAAGAACACGGTATATAGCATTGTTAGTCATTGCTGAACACAAAATGTTGCGCTTCGTTTTTGCGAATCCTGCGTTTTGCTCATCCCTATTTCAACACAAAGGAGTTGATTATCCCATGACTACTAAAAAATTGACCTTCCGGCAGAAGATCCTCGTCGCCGGAACGCTGTTCGGCATGTTCTTCGGCGCGGGCAACCTGATCTTCCCCGTACATCTCGGCCAGATGGCCGGCCGCAACGCAGTCGTCGCCATGATCGGCTTTATCATTACGGCGGTCGGCATCCCCATCTTCGGTGTCGCCGCCATCGGCATCACGCACTCCGACGGCTTGCAGACGCTCTCGAGCAAGGTCGGCAAGGGTTACGGCATCTTCTTCACCTGCCTTCTGTATCTGACCATCGGCCCGCTCTTCGCCATCCCGAGATGCGCGACCGTCTCGTTCACGACCGGCATCACGCCCCTGCTGGGCGCGGATTCGCCGGAGTGGCTGTATCTGCTCGTCTTTTCGGCAGTGTTCTTTGCCTTCGTGCTGTTCTTCTCGCTGCGCCCCGGCAAGATCACCCTCTGGATCGGCAAGATAATCAATCCGCTCTTCCTGTTCTTCTTCGCGGTGCTGATCATCGCGGCGCTGCTTTCCCCCAGCGCGGCGATCTCCGCGGTCGAGCCGACGGAGGCCTATCAGGGCAGCGCCTTCTTCCCCGCGCTCATTGAGGGCTATGGCACGATGGACGCCATCGCCGGTCTTGCCTTCGGCATTGTGGTCATCGACGTCATCCGCCGCATGGGCATTGACAACGACGACATCATCGCTGAGGACGTGCTCTCCTCCGGCTTTCTTGCGGGCGCGCTGATGGCGCTGATCTACGTGCTGTCCATCCTGGTCGGCGCGCAGTCGAGAGGCATTTTCGAGCTGTCTGAAAACGGCGGCATCGCCCTCACGCAGATCGCGGGTCACTATCTCGGCGGCGTGGGCCAGTTCATCCTCGCCTTCACCATCACCTTTGCCTGCCTCAAGACCTCCATCGGCCTTGTCACGGCCTGCTCGGAGACGTTTGTCAAGATGACGAACGGCAAAATTTCCTACCGCACCTGGGCGATCCTCTTCACGGTGTTTTCCTTTGCCGTGTCTAACATCGGCCTCAGCGCCATCATCGAGTATTCCGTCCCGATGCTCATGCTCATCTATCCTCCGGCCATCGCGCTCATCCTGCTCGCCTTTATCGGCAAATTCTTTGCGCATGACCGCACCGTTTACATCGCGACGATGATCGGCACGTGGGCCGCCGCCATTTTCGACTGCATGAAGACGCTGCCCGCGTCGGTGCAGGCCGCGCTCCGCCTCGACGTGCCCATCGCGTTTGCGGAAAACTACCTGCCGCTGTTCGACAAGAATCTCGGCTGGCTGCTGCCCACACTTGTCGGCTTTGTGATCGGCATGGTGATCCACGCGAGCCGAAAGGGAGCGCTGCCCGCTCAGGCCTAAACCAAACGAACCCGATCAGTCAAGACCACCCGTAAAACGGGTGGCTTGCACAAGCCCTATAAGGGCTTAAGACAGGCCGCGCCTAAAGGCGCGGTGAAACGGTCTGCCGACCGCATATGATTCCGAGCAGCCCCACCAAGTGGGGCTGTTCTTATTTGCTCTTGTTTACTTGCTCACCCGTAAACGGGTCAAAGTATTCCTTGATCGATATCTGATCCGATATTTTGTCTTCTGCAAGTTGATTTCGGATATACTCCGCAATTACTTTCTTGTTCCTCCCTACTGTATCCACATAGTAGCCTTTGCACCAAAACTGCCGATTCCCGTACTTGTACTTCAGATTCGCATGTCGGTCAAATATCATCAGCGAACTTTTCCCTTTGAGATATCCCATAAACTGTGATACACTGTATTTGGGCGGGATACTCACCAGCATATGGATATGGTCTGGGCAAGTCTCTGCCTCTATAATTTCTACCCCTTTATACTCGCACAGCTTTCTTAGGATGCTCCCAATATCTGCCCGAATCTGTCCATATATTGCTTGTCTCCGATATTTTGGTGCAAAGACTATGTGATATTTACAGTTCCAGCGAGTATGTGCAAGACTATCTATTTCCTCTTTCTTTTGTGTCCCAAACATGGATACTCCTCCTTTGCTACTT
>CAVFND010000107.1:0-5835 GCA_963623615.1 Oscillibacter sp. ER4
CTCCCGCAGTGAGCAATTTACGGTGTGAGTCAAGTGTGTACAAAAAAGGCGACTTGCAGAGCAAGTCGCCTTTCTTATGGTGGAGACGAGGGGAGTCGAACCCCTGTCCGAAAACAGTTCCACGGGACTTTCTCCGGGCGCAGTCAGGTTTCAGGATTCCCGCCCCGCAAAGACACCTGACAGACTTTGCGGTTTGGTAGAGTCATGATGCGTGGGCAGGTCAACTCTTTCCCGCCTCACGGACGCCACGTTTACGACGCCTTCCCCGGTCCGTGGCCTCTCCGGTTCAGACGGCCGCCTACTTAGGCAGCGAGAGCAACTTCGTTGTTGTTCTTTAATTTATAAGTTACCCGTTTTATAGAGGCCAGGCGCCTCTGCCCGCTTGTCCTGCCTCCACACCCCCGTCGAAACCGGTACGCCCCCGTGTCGTCGACATGGACTTCGTATCGCTCGCTCCGCCGCAAAGCGGCAGGGCTCGTTCACTCCGTCATGTCTCCTCTTCAAACGGCAAACGCTTTGCTGGTTTGCCGTTTGAAAAAGGACGAAAGCAGCGCTTGTGCGCCGCGAACAACAACAGGGTCTGTTGTGCGAAAGCAAAAGGAAATAAAATTACATCTTCTCCGGCTCGGGATAGTCAACGCCCTGCGTATCCACGCGGATGGTCTTGATGACCTGCGGCTTTTTCGGCATGTCGTTGTACATGTTGCGGTTCACGCGGGAGATGTCCACCGCGGCCTGCGCATTCTCGGTGATCTTGCCGAAGGCGGCGTACTGGCCGTCGAGGTGCGGCGCGTCGGCCACCATGATGAAGAACTGGCTGCCCGCGCTGTCGGGGATCATCGTGCGCGCCATCGACAAAACGCCCAGCGTGTGCTTGAGGTCGTTCTTGAAGCCGTTGGCGGAAAACTCACCTTTGATCTCATAGCCGGGGCCGCCCGTGCCGTTGCCGTCCGGGTCGCCGCCCTGGATCATGAAGCCGGGGATAACGCGGTGGAACACCACGCCGTCGTAAAAGCCGGAGTTCGCCAGCGCGATGAAGTTGTTGACGGTGTTGGGCGCGATCTCGGGATAGAGCTCGCCGCTCATCACCGCGCCGCTTTCCATTTCGATGGTCACGATCGGATTTGCCATAATTTCTCTCCTTATCTCCGCGCTTTCATCGCGCGGTCGATCTCGCGCTTGGCGTCTCGTTTGGCGGCGTCCTCGCGCTTATCGTAGTTTTTCTTACCCTTGCACACACCGACTTCGACCTTCACGCGCGCGTCCTTGAAGTAAACGCTCAGCGGGATCAGCGCGTAGCCGTCCTGCTTGATGAGTGAGTAGAGCTTGTTGATCTCGCGCTTGTGCAGAAGGAGCTTCTTCGGCCGGTCGGGGTCGTGGTTGAAGATATTGCCCTTGTCATAGGGCGAAATGTGCATCGACAGCACATTCGCCTCGCCGTTTTTGACGATGACATAGCTGTCCTTTAAGTTGAGCGTGCCGGCGCGGATGGACTTGACCTCGGTACCCTTGAGCTCGATGCCCGCCTCGTAGCGGTCTTCGACAAAATAGTCGTGGAACGCCTTGCGGTTCTGCGCCGCGATCTTGATTCCCTTTTTCTCCGCCACGGCACATCGCCTCCTTTGCGCTTACATGATAGTGTAGCATACTTTTTCTTCCAGCACAAGGGCTGTCACAAAAACGTAACAATTCGAAAAAGCGCCGCATTCCGCTCTATTCTGCCCATCTCCTTTAATTTATAGTAGAATTCCGTCCGCCGCCGTGCTATAATTTTAGTATCTATCCCATGCTTTAGCGGCGATCCGCCGCACTCAGGAGGCAGTTTTATCATGGATCTGACTGAACGCCAGCTTTCCCGCGAAACGATCTACGAGGGAAAAATTCTGCATATCTACCGCGACGACGTGCTCCTGCCCAACGGCAGGACGAGCGTGCGCGAGGTCGCCGACCACCCCGGCGGCGTCGCCATCGTCGCCCTTGACGAAAATGACAATGTGCTCACCGTGAAGCAGTACCGCTATGTCTTCTCCCGCGTGCTTGAGGAAATTCCCGCGGGGAAATTGGAGCGCGGCGAAGACCCCGACGAGGCCGCGCTGCGCGAGCTCAGGGAGGAAACGGGCGCGACGCCCAAGCGCATGACGAACCTCGGCAAGCTCCTCGTCTCCCCCGGCTGCTACAGTGAGGTGCTGCACCTTTACCTCGCCGAAGGTCTCACGTTTGGCGAGCAGCATCCCGACGAGGACGAATTTTTAGAGCTTTACCGCACACCGTTTGATGACATGCTTGTGCGCGTGATGCACGGCGAGATCGAAGACGCGAAGACCGTCTGCGGCATCCTCAAGGTCCATGCCCTGCGCACGGCGCAAAAATAGAGACAGGAGAAAGAGAACTGATGGAACAGAAGAAGACCGTCCTCATCGTCGAGGACGAGAAAAACATCGTCGATATCATCCGCTTCAACCTCCAGCGCACAGGCTATGACACGCTTGAGGCCTACGACGGCGAAGCGGGCCTCGCCATGGCGCGCGAGAAAAAGCCCGACCTGATCTTACTCGACGTGATGATGCCCAAGATGATGGGCTTTGACGTCTGCCGCGCCCTGCGCGCCGAGGGCGACAATGTTCCCGTCATCATCCTGACCGCGCGCGAAGAGGAGGAAGACAAGATTTTAGGCCTTGAGATCGGCGCGGACGACTACATCACCAAGCCCTTTTCCATGCGCGAGCTGCTTGCGCGCGTCAAGGCGAACATCCGCCGCATGACGATGCTCTCCGCCCCCGCGGCGGAGGACAGCGCCATGAGCGCTGGCGGCGGCATCACCATCAACACCGACAGCTTTCAGGTGCGCAAAAACGGCGTGCCCATCGACCTCACGCAGCGCGAGTACGAGCTTTTGACATTCCTCGCGAGCCACCCCGGCAAGGTCTTTTCGCGCGTTGACCTGATGGAGCAGGTCTGGAACTACGGCTACGTCGGCGACGACGCGCGCACGGTGGACGTCACCGTCCGCCGCCTGCGCGAAAAGATCGAGGACAACCCCGCCGCACCGGCTTACATCCTCACGCGCCGCGGCGTGGGCTATTACTTCTCCGCGCAGGCGTAAGTTGCGCGCACTTTCCCGGGAAAGGAGTCTCCTGCTATGTTCCGCAGCCTGCACATGAAGCTCGTGATGATCATGCTGCTGCTCGTCACCTCTCTGATGGCGGTGGTGGGCGCATTTTTGATGACCAGCGTCACGAACTTCTACATTGACGATTTTTACGAGCAGATGAGCGAGGTGTTCGGCGAGTCCAACGCCGCGTTCGTCAGCTCGCTGCGCGAGGAGGCCGCGCAGGAGGACGGCGCCGCGCGCCTGCAAACGATGCTCGAGGCCTACTCCGGTACGTTGAGCATTGACTCGCGCAACCGCAACTACTACATTCTCGACGGCCGCAGCGGCGAGGTGCTCGCCTCAAGCAACGAGGACGGCCAGCTGCTCGAGCAGACCGAAAACATCCTCACCGCGCGCAACGGTGAGGTCGGCGACCACAGCGACCTCGCCGCAAGCTACATGGACGTCGCCATTCCCATCTCCGGCGGTGACAACAGCTTCATCATCTACATCCGCGACAGCCGCACCACGGTCTCGTCGCTGAATTCCGAGCTTCTGTTCATCATCCTGCAGGCACTGCTCGTTGGTCTTCTCGTGTCGGTTCTTTTGTCGTTCCTGCTCGCAAAGACCATGATCGACCCCATTGAAAAGCTGACCGAGGGTGCCGAACGCATCGCGACCGGCGACTTTGACGAAACGCTCGCCGTCGAATCGACAGACGAGATTGGCGTTCTGACCACCACGTTCAACGACATGGCGTCGGTTCTCCACTCCACGCTCGAAGCCGTGGAAAACGAGCGCAACAAACTCGACACGCTGTTTCTCCACATGAGCGACGGCGTCGTCGCCTACGACGGCAGCGGCAAGCTCATCCACTGCAACCCCGCCGCCTGTGAGCTGCTCGGCCGCACGGCGGACGAGTGCGTGTACAGCGATCTGTTTGAATCCATCTGCCCGTTCTCCCACGTCATCACCATGCAGCGCAGCGATTATGTCGAAGGCGAGCTCACCGTCGGCGAGCGCAGCGTGGAGCTTTACTTCGCCCCCTTCTCCGACGAGGAGAGCGGCGGCGTTCTGATCGTGCTGCACGACGTGACCGAGCACCGCAAGACCGAGGAGCGCCGCAAGGAATTCGTCGCCAATGTCTCCCACGAGCTGCGCACGCCGCTCACGAACGTCCGCTCCTACGCCGAGACAATCCGCGAAGCGGGCGATGCCCTGAGCCGCGAGACGGAAAACGACTTCCTCGACGTTGTCATCAGCGAAACAGACCGCATGACCCACATCGTGCAGGATCTTCTGACGCTTTCGCGTCTCGACTCCGGCCGCAGCGAGATGAACATGGCGCGCTTCCCGTTCTCCGCCGCCATCGACTCCGTGCTCCGCTCGACGGAGCTGGAAGCCCGCCGCCACAAGCACGAACTGACGCACGACTACTCAGAGAATCTGCCGCTCATCATGGGCGACCGCGGCCGCATTGAGCAGGTCATGCTCAATGTTCTCAGCAATGCCGTCAAGTATACGCCCGACGGCGGCCACATCCGCGTCACCGCGGGCAGCGAGGGCGAAACAGTCTGGATGGAGGTCGCGGACGACGGCATCGGCATTCCCGAGGCCGATAGAAGCCGCATTTTCGAGCGCTTCTACCGCGTCGACAAGGCTCGCTCGCGCGAATCCGGCGGCACGGGCCTCGGCCTTTCCATCGCGACCGAGATCGTTCAGCGCCACCACGGCTCGCTCACGCTCGTCGACCGCCCCGGCCCCGGCACGACTGTAAGACTGGAACTGCCCATCACCCAGCCCATCGGCGGGGAGGATTCCCATGAATAAGAACGCATCGCTTGTGAGCCATCTGCAAAATGCCGCGATTGCCGTTTTGACCGTCACCGCCGTGCTTCTTCTGATCCAGACACCGCTTGTCGGCGACCTCGCGGGCAAGACGCCCTACGAGCTCGCACAAGACTGGCTTGCGGGCGACACCTCGACAGAGAATACCGTCACCACCGACTTGACGGAGCTCGCGCTCCCCGTGCGCGTGGTGTTCACGAACGAATACGCCCGCTACGGGCTCAGCGCCATTACGACGCTCGACACGGATTTTGAGCTCGCCGGTGCGTTCTTCGGCGAGGCGCTTGGTTCTGCCGCCTACGAAGCGTGCAGCGGCGAAAAGCTCCTTTCCGCGCTGCACACAAGCGGCATCTATCTTGATCTGGAAGCGGCGACGCCGCTCGACGTGCTCTGCAAAATTCTCGGCGTCAACGACGCGCCGAAGTCGTCCCTCACGCGCGTCACGCGCCTGCTGCTCTGCCCCGCGGAAAACGGCGCGACACTCTATTTGCAGGACGCCGATCAGGGCTTTTTTGTCAGCCAGACGGCGGTGAGCAGCACGACGCTGCGTGAAGCGCTCGCCTCTCTCGACGGCAACGGAACAGACTTTGCATTCTCCCTCTCGGGCGAATTCTCCCAGCTCTCGCCCTACACGCTCATTTTCAGCGAGCCGCCGCAGCGCTACACGCTCTCGGCCAGCAACGCCCTCACCGATCAGGCGGCATTTTTGCACCTTGCGGAGTTCAACCCCCACACGGAGAGCGGTTATACCGACTCCTCCGGCAACACCATCATCAAAGAGGTCTACGGCACGCTGCGCCTTGAGCCCGACGGCAGCGTCGCCTATCAGGGTGCAGACGAGGCCGAGGCGGGCTCGATCTACTATGTCTCCGCCGCCTCAGCCGGCAAGCCCACGC
>CAVFND010000108.1:0-5781 GCA_963623615.1 Oscillibacter sp. ER4
ATTCTGGCACACTTCGCCGACCTCTTCAATCCGGCCTGCTATTTGACGCTTACGAGGCAGCGAATGCGGCGGGTAGAATGCCTCTTTTGCGCCGATTTTGGGTGCCGGGCCTGTTTGCCGCCGGAGGCGGCAAATGCGGCATGGGGATCGCTGAAAAAGGCCGCTGCGGAATTCCGCGGCGGCCTTTTGTTTTACTGTTCTGTTAAGACGCGGCGTACCTCGCCGGTGAAGTAGAGCGAGCCCCAGGAGCAGATGGCATCGTCCTCGCCTGCAAGATCGAGGGCGCGGCGGACGCCGTCGTCGGTGTCCTTGGCGGGGATGGCCTGCACGCCCTGCTTATTCAGCCACGCGGCGAGCTCGTTTTCATCGAGCGCGCGGGCAGAGGGCGGCGTGATGACGACGAACGCTTTTGCGAGCGGGAGCGCGCGGCGCAGCATCTGCTGCCAGTCCTTGTCGCGAAGCACCCCCGTGAGGAAAATGAGCTTTTTATCGCCGTAGAGCGCGGCGAGCGAATCCATCAGCGCGTCAACGCACTGGGGATTGTGCGCGCCGTCGACGATGAAGTCCGGCCTGCGGCGCAGAAGCTCGAGCCGCCCGGGCCACTGCGCGGCGGAAAGGCCTTCGTCGATGGCCTCATCCGTGAGCTTGTCCCAGCCGCGCGAGCGCAGCGCGTTGCACACGTCGATGACCGTCAGTGCGTTCAGAAGCTGATACTCGCCAAGAAGGCGCAGGTGGTACGGCCCGCGGCCGCGGTACTTGAAGACCTGACCGTCGAGCGAGGACGAAATGCGCTCGAGCTTTTCCTGCGCGGTGATCGTGAGGGCCACACCCTCCTGCGCGCATTTTTCACGCGCGACGTTTTCTACGCCCTCGCTCTGGCCGAAGAGCACGGCGTGCGAGCCGTGCTTGATGATGCCGCACTTCTCCGCGGCGATCTTCTCGACCGTGTCGCCGAGAATGGCCGTGTGCTCAAGGCCGATGTTCGCCACGACGCAGACTTCCGGCGCGGGAATGACGTTCGTCGAATCCATGCGCCCGCCGAGGCCGACTTCGAGCGAGACGATGTCGCACTGCTCCTGCACAAAGTACAAAAAGGCGATGGCCGTCATGATCTCAAAGCCCGTGGGCATTTCGCTCATCTGCTCCGCCGCGTTCCGCACGGTGTTCGTGAGCGCAATGAGGGATTTATCGTCGATCTCTTCCCCGTTCACGCGCATGCGCTCGTGGAAACGCAGCAGGTGCGGTGAGGTGTAGAGCCCCGCGCGGTGCCCCGCGCACTGGAGCACGGAGGCGAGCATCGCGGCGGTAGAGCCCTTGCCGTTCGTGCCCGCGATGTGGACGAATTTGAGCTTCTGCTCGGGATTGCCGAGCAGGCCCAGAAGCTCGCGTGAGCGCGCAAGGCCCGGCGCGCTCTGCTCCCAGTTGTCGAATTGCAGATATTTGAGGGTCTCCTCAATGGTTTGCAGCTCTTTCACATTGTTCACCTGTATTTCATGTAAAATAAGGCGAAGGCGTCGGCCCCCGCCTGCGGGATATCTATTTATCGGTCGATCTTGCGCAGCATAGCGGTGAATTCGTCGGGCAGCCCGCACGTGAGCGAGACGAGCTCCTTCGTCCGCGGGTGGATGAACTGGAGCCCGACCGCGTGCAGGCATTGACCGGTCAAGCCGGGGACGGCCTTTTTCGCGCCATAGACCGTGTCGCCCAGGATCGGATGCCCGAGGTAGGCCATGTGGACGCGGATCTGGTGCGTGCGGCCCGTTTCGAGTTTGCAGCGCACGTGCGTGTAGCCGGGATAACGGGCGATGACCTTCCAATGCGTCACCGCGCGACGTCCGCCATTCACCACGGCCATGCGTTTGCGGTCGCGGCTGTCGCGCGCGATGGGCGCGTCGACCGTGCCGCTGTCCTCGCGCAGATTGCCGACTGCGATGCACTCATACGTGCGCGCAAGCGTGTGGTCTGCCAGCTGGGCGGAGAGAAACTGGTGCGCGTAGTCATTTTTTGCCGCGATGATGAGCCCGCTCGTGTCGCGGTCGATGCGGTGCACGATGCCCGGGCGCAGCGCGCCGCCGACGCCGGAAAGACTGTCGCCGCAGTGATACAAAAGCGCGTTGACGAGCGTCCCGTCCGGATGGCCCGGCGCGGGATGCACGACGAGTCCGCTCGGCTTGTTGACGACGATGACGTCGTCGTCCTCGTAGACAACATCCAGCGGGATATCCTGCGGGATGGCGTCGATGGGCACAGGCTCTTCGGGAGTGAATTCGATGGTCTCATGCCCCGTGAGCTTATAGCTCTTGTTCGGCGCCTTGCCGTTCACCAAGACGCGCCCGTCCTCGACGGCTTTCGCCGCGGCGGAGCGCGTCAGGTCTTCGATTGCGCGGGCAAGATAGGCGTCGAGCCGCGTGCCGGAATCGGATTCACTTGTTTGCAGCAGGATCGGTTCCATCGGCCTTTTTCTCCCAGTTTTTTTCGTCGCTCTTGCTGTAAAAGGCGAGGTAGTAGATGAGCGCGCAGACCGTGCCGCACACGACGAACACATCCGCCACGTTGAAGACGGGGAAGTCCATGAACATCGTGTCCAGCATGTCGACGACGTACCCGAGGCGCACGCGGTCAATGAGGTTGCCGATGCCGCCGCCTAAGATGCACGCGAGCGACCACTGGCCCAGCGGATGGCGCACGATCTTGATGAGAAGCCACAGGACCGCGCACATGCCCGCCGCCGTCAGCGCGATGAGCAGCCATCTTGCGCCCGAAAAGCTCGACCACGCCGCGCCGTAGTTGTGCACGCGCGTGAGCTGCAGCAGCGGCGGCAGCAGCGGTTCCGATTCGCCGAGCGCCATCGTGTTCACGACGAGGAATTTGACGGCCTGATCCGCCGCCACGCAGAAAACCGCGGCGAGGGCAAGGCAGACCGCCTTGCCCTTGCCGCGCCGGTAAAGTGCAACATATAAAATGACCATCAGCGCCAGCGCGCCGAAAAAGGTCCACAGGATCGGCCCTGCAATGCTGCCGGAGACGACGATCTGTGTTGCGCTGTCCGCGCTGCCGATCACGCCGATATCGTTCATTCGCTCTCCTCTTCTCCTGCGGGGGTGTTTTCCGCAAGCTCTTCGACCGCCGGTGCGGTCTTGGCGACCTCGACGATCAGAATATCGTCTGCCTGACGGAGCGCGGAGCGCTCGGCCTCGGGCAGTTCCATGGCGTCCGCCAGGTCGTGCGCCGCTTCGGCCACGACAAGGTAGCTGATATACTCGTCATTTTCCGCATACACAGCCATGCCGCGTTCGTGCAGGAATTCCGCCGCCGCGGGCGCATCCAGCGTGATGATGGCATAGTCGCCGCTCGTGTCGGCGGTGCGGTCGTCCGCGCCGTCTTCCGCGTCGGCATACGTGTCGAACGGGCTGGCGTCGGACTGTGTGCCATCCTTCTGCACGGCGGAATAGTTGTAGGTGAAATCTTCCGATGTATCGGATGCATCGGACACTGTGGGCGCGCCCACAGTGTCATTGCCGTTCGCGGCGCAGTCTGCGGCGCTGTCGCCGCTGCTGCCCATCGCGGGCGCCAGCTTCCACGCCGCGGCCGTGACGACCAGCAGCGCAAAGCAGGCGGCCAGCACGCGCGGCCATGCGCGGCGGTGGCGCGTTTTCGCGCGCTTTTCCTCGTGCACCCGCTCGAGCACGCGCTCGGAAAAGCCCTCCGGCGCGTCGAGCTCAGGCATTTCCTCAAACATCGTGTGTACGATCATCAGTTCCGAGAGATATTCCCGGCAGTTCTGGCAGCGCTCTACGTGGACGAGCACTTCGTCCCGTTCGTTTTCGCTCAATTCTCCGTCCACGAAGGCAGAGAGCGCGGCAGCGTACTGTTCACAACATTTCATTTGGCGCTCATCCCCTCTTGATTACATTCTGTAACTTTTGACGAAGCAATTTCAAAAAAGTTCCCGTTTCCGGATAAAAAATTGCGCAAAAGTGATCGTCCCCTGCTAATGCGCGATTTGACCGTGCCCAACTCGAGCGACGCGCACTCGGCGATCTCGGTGTAGCTCAGGCCCTCGATCTCGCGCAGGATGAGTACCTTTCGGTACTCTTCCGGCAGCGCGGAAAGGCCCTCCTGCAACAGCTTTCGTGCCTCGCGGTGCTCGATCGTCTCCTGCGGCTGGGGAGAAGTGTCGACCGCGTCGACAAACAGCTCCTCGTCGTCGAGCGAAACGCTGCCGCTCTGCTTTTTTCGCCGCCGCAGCGTATCGATGCAGGCGTTTGTCGCCAGGCGATAGATCCACGTCGAGAGCGACGACTCCTGCCGGAAGCGGTCGATCCCGCGCCAGAGCGCGAGAAAGGCATCCTGCGCGGCCTCCTCGGCGTCCTCGCTGCTGCCGCACATGCGGAAGCACAGCGTATACACTTTTTTCTCATATTGGCGGATCAGCTCTTCGAAGGCGGCTTCATCCCGCTTTTGAAGGCGCGCAATGAGTTCCCGTTCGTTCATAGCTTTTTATTGATCCTCAGCGCAGATCCCGCTTGATCGACGCGCTGAGCGCGTGCAGCTCGTCAAGCGTCGAGAGCTGCACGATCTTCTCCTTATAATAATTCGCGTGGCTGATGCCCTTTAAGTACCAGCACAGGTGATGGCGCGCCTGCAGCATGGCGACGCGCTCGTTTTGATACTGTGCGGCCAGCTTCACCTGGCGCACGGCGGTGTCCCACCGCTCGGCAAACGGCGGCAGCGGCGGAACGTCGCGCCCTTCGAGCGCGGCGGCGGACTGTTCGAAGAGCCACGGATTGCCAAAGCTCCCGCGGCCGATCATCGCCATGTCTGCGCCGGTGAATTTGAGGATGCGCACCGCAGCCTCGGGCGAAAAAACATCGCCGTTGGCGATGACGGGGATGCTGACGGCCTGCTTGACGTCGCGGATCGTGTTCCAGTCGGCCTCGCCGCCGTACATCTGCATGCGCGTGCGCCCGTGCACCGCGACGGCGCTGACGCCGACCTCTTCGAGCATTTTGGCGAGCTCGACGGCGTTGATGCTGCCCTTGTCCCAGCCGCGGCGCATCTTCGCCGTGACAGGGACCTTGACGGCGCGCACGACGGCCTCGGCAATGCGCGCGGCCTTTTCGGGGTCACGCATCAGCGCGCTGCCGTCGCCGTTTTTCACAACCTTGCCCACGGGGCAGCCCATGTTGATGTCCAGAATGTCCGCGCCGGAAATTTCGATGGCCATCTGCGCGGCCTCGGCCATGCAGTTCACATCGCTGCCGAAGATCTGCGCGGCAAACGGCTTTTCGCCTGGGAACGGGCGCAGCAGCTGCGCGGTCTTCGTGTCGTGATAGCACAGGGCCTTGGCGCTCACAAGCTCTGTGACGGTATAGCCCGCGCCGAGCTCGGAGCAGATCTGGCGGAATGCAGCGTCTGTCACGCCCGCCATCGGCGCGAGCGCGAGCTTCGATTCAATTTTTACCGTTCCAATCTGCATAGTCCGCCTCTTTTCGATAACAATACAAGCATAGTATAGCATAGCAAAGCCGGCAAGTCAAAGGCACAAAGGCGCGGGCAAAAAAACTTTTTTGCGAACAGGTGTTGACATCGCGGCGAGGGTATGGTAGATTATCTATTGCCGATATCTGCCGGTGTGGTGGAATTGGTAGACACAGGGGACTTAAAATCCCCCGGTAGCGATACTGTACCGGTTCGAGTCCGGTCACCGGCACCAAGTCAATATCGCGGAGTAGAGCAGTTGGTAGCTCGTCGGGCTCATAACCCGGAGGTCGCAGGTTC
>CAVFND010000109.1:0-5730 GCA_963623615.1 Oscillibacter sp. ER4
GCTCTCGTGCCTGCGCCAGCGGGCGCAGGAGCTCGGCATCGCGCCGGACTTTTACAAGACGAAGGACATCCACATCCACTTTCCCGAGGGGGCCATCCCCAAGGACGGCCCGAGCGCCGGTATCGCCATCGCAACGGCGGTGCTCTCCGCGCTGACGGGGCAGGCGGTGCACCGTGACGTCGCCATGACGGGCGAGATCACGCTGCGCGGCCGCGTGCTCGCCATCGGAGGTCTGCGCGAAAAGACGATGGGCGCGCTGCGCGCGGGCGTACATACCGTTATCCTCCCGAAGGAGAATGAAAAGGACCTCGACGAAATCGACCCGCTGGTGCGCGAAAAGCTGCGCTTTGTGCCGGTCGAGACGGTGGACGCCGTCTTTGCCGAAGCGCTGGTGCTGCCCGAAAAATGCACCGCCGCCGCGCAAGAGGGCTATCTTCCACCTGTGCAGGAGAGCGCGCATGGCGCGCTGCGTGCGGGCGAAATGAGCTGAAAGGAAACGAAAACCATGGTGATCAACTTCAACAAGGTCGAATTTATCCTCTCGGCGGCGTCGGAAAAGCAGTTCGTGCGCGACGGGATGCCGCAGCTCGCGTTTGCGGGGCGGTCGAACGTCGGTAAATCGTCGGTCATCAACCGGCTCGTGAACCGCAAGAATTTTGCGCGTGTCAGCGCACAGCCGGGCAAGACCATTCACATCAACTACTTCAAAATCGACGGCAAGCTCTACCTTGTCGACCTGCCGGGCTACGGCTACGCCAAGGTCTCCAAGGCCGAGCGTGACCGCTGGGGTAAGCTGATGGAGAGCTATTTCCGGTCCGCGGGCCTCATCCACCTCGGCGTGCAGATCGTCGACGCGCGGCACAAGCCGACGGCGGATGACGTGACAATGCACGACTACTTCGTGCAGACCGGCTGTCCCGTCGTGATCGTGGCGAACAAGCTCGACAAGCTCAAAGCGCGCGAGATCGAGCCGAATCTCGCCCGGATCCGCGAGACGCTGAGCTTGCGCGACGATGAGCTCGTCATTCCGTTCTCCGCCGAAAAGGGCACGGGCAAGGAGCAGCTCATCGCGGTGATCCTCGACTATTTAAATGGCTGAAAAGTAGAACTACTTAATAGAAAAGCCTCTGTATGGCATAGCCATACAGAGGCTTTTTATCGTATTTCCCGGGGAATCACTTCTGCAGCGTCAGAAGCGCGGTGCAGTGGGAGAAGGGCTCAAACGTCAGCGCGGGGAAGTGGGGGCGGAGCTCGTCGTAGACGAAGTAAATTTCATCCTCGTCCCATTCATCGCCCGCCGTGTTTCGACACGCTTCGAGCTCCTTGCGCGTGCGGAAGGTGACGTCGCCGATGAAAATACAGCCGTCCTGCTTCAAAAGCGGCAGGAGATCGCGAAGAAAGTCGATTTTCTGCGCGTCCGTCAGGTGGTGGAGCGAGTAGGTCGCGACGATGGCGTCGTACTGCCGCGCGCGAAGCTCGGGCACGAGCCCCTTGGAAAAATCACCCTGATAGAGCTTGGCTTCCGGCATTTTTGCCTGCGCCAGCTCGATCATGCGCGCAGAAAAGTCCTGCCCGTAGATTTGGCAGCCCTGTGCATAGATCCGTGAGGTAAAAACGCCCGTGCCGAAGCCGATGTCCAGCACATCACGCCCGCTCTGCGCAAGAACGCGCTGATAGAGCGCGTTCATCATGGCGCGGTAGCCCGCGAAGGGATAGCGGTCGCTTTCGTCGGAGAGACCGACGCTCTTGTCGTAGCCGTCAGCCCAGAGGTCGAAGCCGGTGTTGTTCAGCATATCAATTCTCCTTTCCATTCAGCGGGGGAAGGCCCAGCTCGTAAAACGCCACGGCGCTCGCCGCGGCGACGTTGAGTGAGTCGACGCCGTGATACATCGGAATTTTCACCGTGTAGTCGCAGCTTGCAATGGTCGAGGACGCGAGGCCGTCGCCCTCCGTGCCCATGACGATGGCGAGCTTCGGCTCGGAGGCGAGGCGCGGATCATCGAGCCGCACGGAATCGTTGCGCAGCGCCATCGCGACCGTGTGGAAGCCGAGCTCGCGCAGAAGCTGCGTCCAGTCGCCGTCTTCCGGCAGGTACGTCCACGGGATGAGAAAGACGTTGCCCATGCTGACGCGCGAAGCGCGGCGGTATAGAGGGTCACTGCCCGCAGTCGTGAGCAGCACCGCGTCCATGCCGAGCGCGGCGGCGGAGCGGAAGATCGCGCCGATGTTCGTCGGATTCATCACGTTTTCGAGCACGACGACGCGCCGCGCATTGCGGCAGACGTCCTCGACGCTCCGGAGCTTCGGACGCCGCATGGCGCAGAGCATGCCGCGCGTTAAATGAAAGCCTGTGAGCTGCGTCAGCACGGATTCATCAGCGGTGTAAACCGGAATATCTTGACAGCAGCGGGCGAGAATTTCGCGCCCTTTGCCCTGGGTATGCTGCCGCTCCATCAGGAACGACACCGGCTCACAGAGCGCGTCGAGCGCGCGGCCGATGACGAGCGGACTTTCCGCGACAAAAAGCGCGTTGTCCGGATCGGTGCGGTTCAGCAGTTGGTTTTCCGTCAGGCGCGCATAGATGTCGAGCGCGGGATCGGAAAAGTCGTGGATTTCAATGATGTTTGCCATAGCTTGTCCTTTTTAAGATACTAAGATGTTCAGAAGCGCGGCGACGTCCGGCAGGACGAACGTCGGCTGCGGGTCAGCGGTGGGGAGGTCTTCTTCCTTTGTTTCGCCCGAGAGGACGAGCAGCGTGTCGACACCCGCGTTCGCGCCGCTGGCGATATCCGTGTAGACGCGGTCGCCGACGAGCAGCGTTTCCTGCGCGGAAACGCCCGCCTCGAGCATTGCGAGCTGCGGCATCAGCGGTTCGGGCTTGCCGATGACGGCGGGGCGGTGGGCAGTCGCCCGCCAGAGCATTTCGCACACGCTCCCGCAGTCGGGCACAAAGCCGTAGGACGTGGGGCAGACCCAGTCGGGATTGGTCGCAAGGTAGGGGACGTCCTGACCGAGCAGGATGCAGGCGTCCTCCAATTTTTGGAATGTCAGCTCGGTGTCGAAGCCCATCAGCAGCGCGTCTGCGTCCTCGCGGCGTTCCGCGACGGTGAAGCCCGCTGCGCGGAGCTGTGACTTCATCGATTCCGTACCGCAGACGTAATAGCGCTGATTCTGACCGCCGTGCTCGCGGAGATAGTGGATGAGCGCGTCGACCGAGGTGAGAAAATCGCTTGTCTCCGCTGCGACGCCGAGGCGCGTGAGCTTCTCGACGTAGGCCTCCACGCTGCGCGAGGAGTTGTTCGTCAAAAAGCGGTACTGCCCGCCGCAGCTGCGGATGGCGGAGAGCAGCTCGCGGACGCCTTCAAAGAGCTTATCGCCCAGATACAGTGTGCCGTCAAGGTCGAAGAGAAAGAGCTTTTTGCTTTGAAGCAGATTATGGTCAACCATCGGTCACGCCTTCTTTTTGCCGTCGATCGCGATGAAGAGAAGCGAGCTTACCGCCAGAAGATAGGGGTAGAAAAGGTTCGGGATGATGTCGAATGCGGAAATGGCGTAGCCGAGCTCATGCGCCGCGGAGATCGCGACGAGCATCTGCGCACCATAGGGAATGATGCCCTGGAAGATGCAGGAGAACGTGTCGAGGATCGACGCGGCCTTGCGCGGCGTGATGCCGTACTCCTCGCTCATCTCCTTGGCGATGGGGTTCGCCATGACGATGGCGACGGTGTTGTTCGCAGTGGCGATGTCCATCGCGCCGACGAGAAGGCCCATGCCGATCTGGCCGCCGCGCTTGCCGCGAAATGCCTTTCTGATCCAGCCGAGCAGCGCCTCAAAGCCGCCGTACTCGCGGATCAGCGCACAGATGGCGGAAACTAAGATTGCGACCATCGAGGTCTCAAACATGCCGGCGGCGCCGCTGCCCATGTTCTCGAGCAGTGCTTTGACGGCGAGGATGCCAACTTGTCCCGTCGCGCCGGTCGCGAGCGCGATGACAGCGCCGGAGACGATGCCGATGAGCAGCACGACGAAGACGTTGATGCCGATGATGCCGCCGATGAGCACGAGCACGTAGGGGATGATCTGAATGAGGTTATAGGGCGGAATTTCTGCGGGCGTCACGTCGGCGTGGAGTGTCAGCACGAGGAGGAGCGCGAGCGACGCGAGCGCGGCGGGGAGGGCAATGTGGAAATTCTCGCGGAATTTATCCTTCATCGCGCAGCCCTGTCCGTTGCAGGCGGCGATGGTCGTGTCGGAAATGAAGCTCAGGTTGTCGCCGAACATCGCCCCGCCCATGACGGACGCGACGCACAGCGGCAGGGAATAGCCGCTCGCCGCGGCGATGGGGATGGCGATAGGCGTGATGAGCGTGATGGTGCCGACGCTCGTGCCCATCGCAGTGGAGACAAAGCAGCTCACGACGAACAGCACCGCCACGGCGAATTTCGACGGGATGATCGAGAGCATAAAGTACGCAACGCTCTCCGCGCTCGAGCGGCCCACGACGCCGACGAACATACCGGCGGCTAAAAAGATGAGCAGCATCGTGATGATGTTCTTATCGCCGACTCCGCGGCCCATCAGCGTGAGCTTTTCATCGAACGACAGCGCGCGGTTCTGGCAGCAGGCCACAAGCAGTGCGATGAGGAAGATGACGACGATGGGGATGGAATAAAATCCCATCGGGATTTTGAGCACGTACTCAAAGAGCAGCCCAAGGCCCAGATACAGGATGAGGAACACTAAGATCGGCAGCAGCGCCGCGGGATTGGCTTTTTTTGACATGGGACGATTCTCTCTTTCTCCAAACATAAAAAAAGCTCCTGCGCGGAGCTTTTTGTGCGATGTGAATTATTATAAGGAGAGGAGAGGGAGTTGTCAAGTGAGATTTGCCCAAATTTGAGCGTGAAAGGACTTGACAGAAATGCTCTAATCTGTTAGTGTACAGACAAACTCTAACGGATTAGAGAGGAAACAAGATGGAAACGCCGAAAATTTTTGAAAGCGAATACCGCTTCTGCCAGATCCTGTGGGCGCATGAGCCGGTCAAGAGCCGTGAATTGGTTGCCCTCTGCGCTGAGCACCTGGGCTGGAAGCCGACGACGACCTACACGGTCATCAAGCGGCTCTCCGAGCGCGGGGTGCTGAAAAACGAGAACACCGTCGTCACGTCACTCATCTCGCAGGACGAGGCGCAGACCGCCGAGATCGACGAGCTGCTCGACAAGCGCTTCGACGGCTCGCTGCCCGCATTCGTCGTCGCGTTTACGAAATCGAGCCATGTGAGCGACAAGGAACTCGACGAGGTGCAGAAAATGATCGACCTTTACCGAAAGGAGAATTACCAGGGATGACGTCTTTTTGAAGCTCGTGAACCTCAGCATCAGCGCAAGCTGGCTCATTCTGGCGGTGCTCGTGCTGCGGTTTGCCCTCAAAAAAGCGCCGAAGTGGGTCATGCCGCTCCTCTGGGGCGTGGTCGCGCTGCGGCTCGTCTGCCCGTTTTCCATCGAGAGCGCGTTCTCGCTCATCCCGAGTGCCGAGACGATTTCACCGGAAGTTGTACAGTTTGACCCGAGTCCAACGATTACAAGCGGCGTACCCGTCATCGACGAGTCGGTCAATCCTGTCATCAGCGAGAGGTTTGCCGCAGAGCTTGGAATGAGCGCCAATCCGCTGGGCGTATTCACCTTCGTCATGGCGTGGTTGTGGCTGGCCGGTATGGCAGTGCTGCTC
>CAVFND010000110.1:0-5718 GCA_963623615.1 Oscillibacter sp. ER4
GCTTCTTGATGCCCGACACAGCGCCCATCGCGGCGAACAGCGTCACGATCGACGAGCCGCCGTAGCTGAAAAACGGCAGCGTCAGTCCGATGACCGGCAGCAAAAAGAGGCACATACCGATGTTGGCGATAGTCTGGAAGATCAGCATGCCCGCCATACCGACGCACACAAGGCTCTCCATGCGGCTCGGCGCTTCGCGCGCGACGATCAGGCAGCGGACGATGATCGCCAGCAGCAGCACGATGACGAGAAGACAGCCGATAAAGCCCAGCTCCTCACCGCAGACGCAGAAGATGAAGTCCGTCTGCCGCTCGGGCAAACTCGACCGGTAGGGCGACTGCGTCTGCGTGCCGTTGAAGAGCCCCTGTCCCGTCAGCTTGCCCGAGCCAAGGGCGAGCATGCCGCGCGTCTGCTGCCAGCCCTTTTTGTCCGGCTGGTAGCTGTGGTCCAGAATGACCTTGATGCGGTCGTACCAGTCGCCGCGCAGGAGATTCAAATTCCATGCGGCCAAAAAGCCGCCCACCGCGCCGCCGACGCCGAGGAAAATCCACCGCAGCGCAAAGCCGCCCGCAAATGCCATGCACACGAAGACGAACAGATACACAAGACCGCTGCCCGCGTCCTTGGAGATCACATAGTAGAAGAGGAACATGATCCCCGCGTGCGCCGTGGGCTGGATGACGTTCGAAAAGCGCGTGAGGTCCTTTTTCTCCTGCAAGAGCGCGATCTGGCGCGCCAGCAGGATGATGAACGTGATCTTCACGATCTCGGCGGGCTGGACGGTGATGGGAAAATTCTCCAGAAAGCCGACGCCGAGGCTCTTGCCGATGTCGTTCACGCCGAGCCAGGCGCGGTTGCCGTTTCTCGTCAGGCCAAAGGGCGTGCGCAGCAGCAGAATGAAACCGAAGTTGAATGCCAGCAGCCATTTCCACTTCTTGCTGACCTCCGACACATCGATGCTCGAGAGCAGGAAGTAGAGTATGATACCGAGCAGCAGTCCAAAGCCCTGAATAGCGACATACTTAAAGGTATTGCGGAAATACGTGGCGCTCGCGATGAGCACCATGCCGTAGAGCGTCGAGACCGTACACAGCGCCAGCAGCACCATGTCCGACTGACGCACCACGTCACTTAAAAATTCGCGGAATCTGTTCACAGCCTCACGCTCCCTTCTCACAAAGTTTTCGATGTATTTTAGCACAATTTTACCCGTCTGTAAACGCACATTTCTCCCTCTTTCCGCAGAAAAGGAATTGTAAAGATTCGCACGCTGTGCTATACTGTTTGGTAATATGGGTGAAAATGGGGTCAAGGAGGCGAAACCATGCAATTTCTGTCGCACAGCACACAGGAGACCGAGGCAATTGGCGAAGAGCTCGCCAAAAAGCTCCGCGGCGGCGATGTGCTCGCCTTCACAGGCTCGCTCGGCATGGGAAAGACCGCCTTCACGCGCGGCCTTGCGCGCGGCCTTGGCTGCCGCGGGCGCGTCACGAGTCCGACGTTTACCATCGTCAACGAATACGAGGGCAAAACGCCGCTCTTCCATTTTGATATGTACCGTCTCGGCTCGTCGGACGAGCTGTTCGACATCGGCTGGGACGATTACCTCGCCCGCGGCGGCGTCTGCGCCGTCGAGTGGAGCGAGCGCGTCTCCGACGCGCTGCCGGAGGACACGATCTATGTCGACATCGCGCGCACGGACGAGCACGAGGACTGGCGCACCATCACGGTCACAGGAGGCAGATTCGCATGAAAATTCTCGCTCTGGAAACATCGGCGAAGAGCGTTTCCTGCGCCGTCGTTGAAGGCGGCGCGCCGCTCGCCTCCGCCTATCAGTGCACGGGGCTGACGCACAGCCGGACGCTTCTTCCGATGGTGGACGCGATGCTTAAAAACGCCGATCTCACGCTGGAAGACATCGATGCCATCGCCATCGCGGCGGGGCCGGGCTCGTTCACGGGCCTTCGCATCGGCATCGCGGCGGTCAAGGGCCTTGCCTGGGCGGCGGACAAGCCGTGCCTCGGCGTTTCGACGCTCGAGGCCATGGCGCAGAATGTCGCGCACATCGACGGGCTCATCGTCGGTGCGATGGACGCGCGCCGCTCGCAGGTCTACAACGCCGTTTTCGAGGCGAAGGACGGCGAACTGACGCGCCTGACACCGGACCGCGCGATCTCGCTCGAAGAGCTCTGCGCGCAGCTCTCCGGCAAGCAGATGCCCATCACCGCCCTTGGCGACGGCGGCGTGCTGTGCTATCGCTATTTGGAAGAGCACGGCGTCAAGTGCTCGCTCGCGCCGAGTATGCTCCTCTATCAGAATGCCGTGGGCGTCGGCCTTGCGGCCGAGCGTGCCTATGCGCGCGGCGAAGCCGTGAGCGCGCAGGAGCTTCTGCCCGTCTATCTCCGCCCCGCGCAGGCAGAACGCCTGAGAAGCGCCAAACTGAACGCGTAAGCAAAAACACATTAAAATATATTTTTTCGGAGGTCAAAGCAATGGAAGCCAAATTCAACGACAAAGTACACATCATGAACCACCCCCTCGTCGCCCACAAGCTCACCATCATGCGCGATGAAACCACCAGCGTCAAGGATTTCCGCGAGCTCGTGTCCGAGATCGGTATGCTCATCACCTACGAGGCCACGCGCGACCTTCCGCTGACCACCAAGCATATTAAGACCCCCATCTGTGAGATGGACGCCCCCACGCTCGCGGGCAAGAAGTTTGTCGTTGTCCCCATCCTGCGCGCCGGCCTCGGCCTGGTCGACGGCGTGCTGCGCATGGTGCCCTCCGCCCGCGTGGGCCACATCGGCATGTACCGCGATGAAGAGACACTCGAGCCCCATCCCTACTTCTGCAAGATGCCCAAAGACGTAGCCGAGCGCGACGTGATGATCGTCGACCCGATGCTCGCCACCGGCGGCTCTGCCTGCGAGGCCATCGGCGAGATGGTCAAGCGCGGCTGCAAGCACATCACGCTCATGGTGCTTGTCGCCGCTCCCGAGGGCATCAAGGCCGTTCAGGAGAAGTTCCCCGACGTCAACATCTATGCCGGCGCGCTCGACGATCATCTCAATGAGCACGGCTATATCGTCCCCGGCCTCGGCGACGCGGGCGACAGAATTTTCGGCACGAAATAACTTCAAACAAAGCGGCAAAAGCCGCTTTGTTTGAGAAAGATTCGCGTCGCTCTGTGCCGCATTGTCTGCACAAGCAGACAATGCGACACTCGCTTTGCGCAAATCGTAATTCCTGACGCACATGTCGTCAGGAATTACGATTTTAATTGCTTTCCGCCTGCGGGCGGAAAATAGTACGAAGAATCTTCACAATTTTGTCATTGCATTATTGTGCTCCATTCGTTATAATGATTGGGCATTTTCAATAGCACTTTTGCAAATCTGCAAAACCCAATAATTGAGAGGACTGAACAAACAAATGAGTGCATCCAGAGAAAAGAAGAGCCGCCAGGAGAATCTGGCAGGCGGTTACGTCGATCCCCGGACAAAGCGCGAAAAGGACGAGCAGGCGAAGGATCGCCGCACCAACGCCCTTTACATTGCCATCGCCGTCATCTTCGTAATCGTCGGCATTGTCGTCACGGTCGCCAACTCTAAGGTGATCGAGCGCAACGCCGACGCTGTGACCATCGGCGACGAGACCTACACGGCCGCCGATGTGAGCTACTTCTACAATACCATCTACAACAGCTTTGTCTCCCAGAATTCCTACTACCTGAGCGTTTACGGTCTCGACACCAGCAAGTCGCTCAAGGAGCAGGACTGCCCCATCAACGGCAGCACCTGGTACGATTACTTCCGCGATCAGGCGCTCGACAGTCTCAAGTCTTACTCCCTGCTCGCGCAGAAGGCCGAGGCCGATGGCTTTGACGCCAGCGAGGAAGTGGAGCAGTCCGTGCAGGAGACGCTCTCCAGCCTGGATGCTTCCGCGTCTTCCGCCGGTTACACCCGCGCGCAGTACATCAAGGCCGTCTGCGGCCCGCTGGTCAACCAGAAGGTCTTTGAGCGCAACATCCGCATGATGGCGCTCGCGCAGGCCTACTCCAACAGCTACTCCGACTCCCTGTCCTACACCTCCGATGAGGTGCAGGCCGCTTATGATACCGATCCCAAGAGCTATCAGAGCGCTGACATCGAGTACATTCTCTTCACCTCCGGTGCCGGCAGCGACGCGACCGACGAGGAGAAGGAAGAGCTTCTTGCCGCCGCCAAGGAAAAGGCCGAAGCCGCCCTTTCCCGCTATGCGCAGGGTGAGGCGTTCGACGCCATCGGCGAGGATATGGAAGGCTCCTACGCCCATGTCGCCTACGCCGCCAGCGGTTCTTCCGACATGCTGACCTGGGCGTTTGACGACGCCCGTCAGGCGGGCGACACCACCGTTGCCGCTTATGGCGAGACCGGCTATTACGCCGTGCTCTTCCACTCCCGCAGCCGCAACGACTATCACACCGTTTCCGTGCGCCACATCCTTGTCTCCGACGAGGATACCGCCAACGATATCCTGCAGCAGTACAACGACGGTGAGAAGACCGAGGACGCCTTTGCCGCCCTGGCCGTTGCCAACTCCACCGACTCCAACGCCTCCTCCGGCGGCCTGTACACCGATATCTACCGCGGCCAGATGGTCAGCGAGTTTGAGGACTGGTGCTTCGATCCCTCCCGCCAGCCCGGCGACGCCGGCATCGTGCAGACGAGCTACGGCTATCACGTGATGTACTTTGTGAGCACGAGCGAGAACCCCTACTGGTACGACCAGGCGGAGTCCACCCTCAAGAGCGACGCCTACAACGAGTGGTACTCTGCCATCACCGATGGTGTGGAGGCCGAGCAGCTCAGCGGCATGAAGTACGTCGGGTAATCCCCTCTTACGACAAAATAAGCTGCCGGTTTCTGACCGGCAGCTTATTTCTTTTTGATTCTGACTTTTGAGGCGACACTATGGACAATCAGTTTTTACGCACGCAGATGCTGCTCGGCGGCGACGCGATGGATGCCCTGCAGCACAGCCATGTGGCCGTGTTCGGCCTTGGCGGCGTGGGCAGCTACGCGGTCGAGGCGCTGGTGCGCTCCGGCGTCGGCGAGCTGACGCTCATCGATGACGACGTTGTGAGCCCCACGAATTTGAACCGCCAGCTCGAGGCGCTGCACTCCACCGTCGGTCAAAACAAGACCGACACCCTCGCCGCGCGCTGCCGCGACATCAACCCCGATGTCAGGCTGCACCTCATCTGCGTGCGCTACGACGCCGCACACCGCGAGGACTTCTTCACCGCACGCTACGACTACATTCTCGACGCGATCGACACGGTGTCGAGCAAGCTCGATCTCATCCAGACGGCGCAGGCGCGAGGAATCCCCATCATCTCCGCCATGGGCACAGGAAACAAGCTGGACGCCTCGCAGCTGTGCATCACGGACCTCTCCAAAACGCGCAACTGCTCGCTCGCGCGCGTGATGCGAAAGGAGCTGCGTGAGCGCGGCGTCAAGCACCTGCGCGTGATCTACTCCCCCGAGCTGCCCGCCAAGCCCGAGGCGCTGGAATCTCCCCCGCCGGGCCGCCGCAGCGTACCGGCAAGCCTTGTCTGGGTCCCCGGCTGCGCGGGGCTGATGATGGCGGGCGACGTCATCCTGACGCTCGCCGGATGCGAAAAAGAGAAAGAAGGCAGCATTCAATGATTTTGACCGGTACCATCGTCAATTC
>CAVFND010000111.1:0-5710 GCA_963623615.1 Oscillibacter sp. ER4
AAGCTGCCAATGTGCGGGGTCAAGGGGCAAGGCCCCTTGCGTTCTCTTGGGGGATCAAAAGGGGGCCATTCTCTCACGTGAGAGAATGGCCCCCTTTATCGCACTCCCTGCGCGGCGCAGGGAACAATCCGCAGCGCATCGCGCTGCGACTCTTAACCCATCTGTGCGGTCAAGATCGCATTATAAAGCGCCTGCGGGTCGAGCTTATCATAGTCCGCGCTCGTCGCCATCGTGGCGGCGTCGACCTGCTCGGCGATGAAGCTCGTGAAGTACTCCTCGCGCACCTCGTCCGCGGCGGCGGACTTGTCGAGCGGCAGGCGGAGCAGGATGTGATAGCCGAAGCTGGATTCGACGACCTCACTCACCTCGCCCTCGGATAGGGCGTAGGCGGCGTCTTCAAACTCCTGCACCATCGAGCCGGTCGTGAAGGTGTAGCCCGTGGGATAGGTCTCGCGGCCGGGGTCCTCGCTGTACTCGTCGGCCAGCTCCTGGAAGAGCGCGGTCAGCTCGTCAAGGTCACCCTCGCAGGCGTCGAGCTTCTGCTTGATCTCGTCGGCGAGCGCCTTCTTCTCGGTCTTCTGCTCATCGGTGAGCGCTTCACCGGTCGTCAGGTCCTTGGTCGCGAGCAGGATGTGGTCGGCGGTGATGTAGCCCTGATCGGCGGCGTAGACAGCGAGGTTTTCATCCGAGGCGTAGAGCGCGCTGCCCTCGGTGTTGTAGAGCTGGTAGAGGTTCTGATACAGGTAGTTCGAGCGGGCGACGCGGTCATAGGTCTCGCGGCGCATGCCGAGCTTGGCAATCTCTTCTTCAAAGGCCTCTTCGCTGCCGTACTGGTCGATATAGGTCTGGTCGCTGTCCGCCATCGCGGATTCCTGCCCCTCGGTGAGCGTCACGCCGTACTTGTTCGCCAGGTTTTCAAGCACCAGATGCTGCTTGACGGACGAATAGACGTTGGACTTGATGTAGTCGGTGATGTTCGTGCCGTCGGAGAGGGTGTAGTCCCAGTCGAGCGACGAGCCGGTGTAATACTGCGTGTAGCTGTCGAGATACGACACGTCGTAGCCGATCCAGTAGGCGATCAGGTCGGCGCTCGCGCCATTGCCGTTCACGCTGGCGACGATCGCGTCGGGCGCGACGCCGGTCGCTTCGTAGCAGAGACCCTCCTGCATCGTGCCGGAGGTGAAGCCGTTCGAGGGCGAGAGCGTCACGACGGCAAAGGCGAGCGCCGCGGTGATAGCCGCCGCGCCAAGGAACGAAAGCAATCTCTTCTTGATCATAATGTTACCTCTTTTTCGTTTTCTTCCTTATTCACACGCAGGTCTCCGACCAGCGTCAAGGCTGTATCCAATGCGTCTTCGTTTGGCGAAAGGCGCAGCAGGAGCTTCGGCTCTGTTCCCGTGGCGGAGAGCGTGAGCCGGCGGCGGTTCTTCGGCAACGAGCAGAGGGCCATCACGGCCTCCACAGGCACTGCCTCGGATGCGGCAAAGGTGAAGGTGATCTCGCTGCCGCGCTGCGAGATATCGCTTACGCCGATCTGCACGGCGTCCGCGCGCAAAAGCGCGACGTCCATGAGCTTTAAGACCGGCTGGGGCGGCTCGCCGTAGCGGTCGATGAGCTCGTCGAGCAGCTCCTGCGACTGCTCGGCCGTGCGCAGCGCCGCAATGCGGCGGTAGATATCCATGCGCTGCTCGCCCGAGGGGATGTAGCTCTCGGGCAGATTGGCGGAAATGGTGAGGTCCGCCGAGCACTCGGTGCGCTGCGGCGCCTTTTCGCCGCGCTGCTCGAGCACGGCCTCTTCGAGCAATTGCAAATACATATCGTAGCCGACGCTCATCATGTAGCCCGACTGCTCGGGGCCGAGCAGATTGCCCGCGCCGCGAATTTCCAGGTCGCGCATCGCGATGCGAAAGCCCGACCCGAACTCCGCGTATTCTCGGATGGCCGTCAGGCGCTTGGCCGCGACCTCGGTGAGTATCTTGCCCGCGCGGTAGGTCATGTAGGCGTAGGCCCGGCGCGCGCTGCGGCCGATGCGCCCTCTGATCTGGTGCAGCTGGGCAAGCCCCAAACGGTCGGCGTCCTCGATGATGAGGGTGTTGACATTCGGAATGTCGATGCCGGTCTCGATGATGGTCGTGCAGACGAGCACCTGAATTTCTCCGTCCGAAAGCTGCTGCATCACGGACGATAACCCCTTTTCATCCATCTTGCCGTGCGCGACGCCGATGACGACGTCGTCGCCGAGGAGCTTTTTGAGCTGGGCTGCGCAGCGGTCGATGGTCTCGACGCGGTTGTGCATGTAGTAGACCTGTCCGCCGCGCGCGAGCTCGCGCCGGATGGCGTCGGCAATGACGCTCCAGTTGTGCTCCAGCACATACGTCTGCACCGGCTGGCGGTCGACGGGCGGAACCTCGATGGTCGACATGTCGCGAATGCCCGAGAGCGCCATGTTGAGCGTTCTGGGAATGGGCGTTGCCGAGAGCGTCAGCGTGTCGACCTGACGCGAGAGCTCCTTGAGCTTTTCCTTGTGCGTCACGCCGAAGCGCTGCTCCTCGTCGATGATGAGAAGACCCAGGTCCTTGAAATGCAAACTTTTTTGCAGCAGCGAGTGCGTGCCGATGAGTAAGTCGATCTTTCCCGCGGCGGCGTCCTGTAAAATTTGTTTCTTCTGCGCCGGCGTTTTGAAGCGCGAGAGCACCTCGATACGCACGGGGAACGAGCGGAAGCGGTTCAGCGCCGTCGCGTAGTGCTGCTGAGCAAGCACCGTGGTCGGCACTAAGATCGCCGCCTGCTTGCCGTCGAGCACGCACTTCATCACGGCGCGCAGCGCGACCTCAGTCTTGCCGTAGCCGACGTCGCCGCAGAGCAGGCGGTCCATCGGTGTCGGGCGCTCCATGTCGGCCTTGATCTCGGCGATGGCGCGGAGCTGATCGTCGGTCTCTTCATAGTCGAACGCCTCTTCAAACTCCTTCTGCCACGGGGAGTCGGGCGAAAAGGCGAAGCCCGGGCGGCGCTGGCGCTCGGCATAGAGCGCGATGAGACCCTTGGCGAGGTCCTTTGCCGCAGCGCGCGCCTTCGTTTTCGCGCGCGACCAGTCCGTACCGCCGAGCTTACTGAGCTTTGCGCGCGGTTGTCCGTCCTCGTCCTCGCCGTGGCCGCCGATGTATTTCGACACCATGTCGAGCTGCGTTGCAGGAACGTACAAACTGTCGTTGCCCGCGTAGCAGATCTTAATGTAGTCCTTGTCCACGCCGTCGACGCGCATGCGCTCGATGCCCGCAAAGCGGCCGATGCCGTGGTGCACGTGCACGACGAGATCGCCGGGGGAGAGGTCTTCATAGGACCGCAGCGCAGCGCGGGCGGACGTCTCCTTCTTTGGCCGTGCCTTCGCACGCTTGCCGGAGAGGGGGGCGGTTAGCTGGCCTTCGGTCAGGATGACGAGCTTGAGTTGGGGATATTCACTGCCCGCGCTCAGTGCTCCGAGGCCGATGACGGTCTCGTGCGGGGCGGGGAGACGGTCGTTTTTCAGGTTGAGCTGCGCGCGGATGCCGCGCTCTTCCAAAAGACGCTGGAAATTCTTCGCGCGCGTTTCGTTGCCGCAGAGGACGAGCACGCCGCAGCCCGCGCCAAGATAGCGCTCCATGTCGCCCGCGGCGGTCTCGAGGCTGCCGCCATAGGACGGCAGCGAGCGCGCGTTCATGCTGAGGATGGTCCTCGGCGGCAGCAGATTGCGCGACGTGGGGAGCGAATCGAGCAGCAGCACAGGGAACGCGCTCATGCGATGGCTCAGCGCCTCCTGACTGAGCGCGAGCGCGGCAAATTCGCCGCATAAAACGCCCTCTTCGATCAGTGGCTTCACGTCCTCGGAGAGCTCCCAGTGGTAATTTTTGCTGCGCTCCAAAACGCGCATGCCGTCGCTGACGGCGATGAGCGTGTCGGGCGAGAGATAGTCGAGCGCGCAGACCTCCGAAGGGTAGCACGCGGCGAGATACCGGTCCATGCCGCCGAGCGGCAGGTCGTTACGAAGGCGCTCGATGTCGCTGCGCAGCGTTTGGATGATGGGACTGTCCCCAGCCTTTTTCGCGATCTTCTGCGCGGCGCGCCCAAGGCGATCGAGCATTTTTTCGCGTCCGCCGTCCGAGAGGGCGGGCAGCACCTCCGCCGCGGGCAGGACAGTCAGGGATTTGACGTTCTGCGTGCGGCGCTGGGTCGTTACGTCGAATTCGCCCATCGCGTCGACCTCGTCGTCGAAGAATTCGACGCGCACGGGTGTGCTCAGCGGAGACCAGACGTCGAGGATGCCGCCGCGCAAGGCAAACTGGCCGACGCCCTCGACCGTTTCCGCGCGCGTGTAGCCGCTTTCGACGAGCTTTTTCGAGAGTGCGCTCAGGTCAAAGCGGTCGCCGAGCGAAATGTCCGTCACTGCGCCGCGCAGCGTGTCAGACGGCAGCGTGCGCTGCATCAGGCCGTCGACGGTCGCGACCAGGATCGGCGCTTTTCCGGCGGCAAGGCTGCACAGCGAGCCGATGCGCTGCTGCTCCCAGCCGTGGGAGGCGAACACGCGGTCGCGCAGCTGCCATTCGCGCGCAAACAGCAGGCTCACATCCTCGCCGAGCAGCTCGTGCAGGTCGCCCGCCATGCGGTTTGCCTCGTTTTCATCCGCGCAGACGATCAGAAGCGGGCGCTGCGTCTTCTGCCGCACGGCGGCGGCAAGCTGCGCGCGATGCACGCTCGAAAGGCCCGACACGGCGAGGGGCGACGTGCCCGCGTCGAGCGAGAGCAGCAGCTCGCGTACCTCGGGAAGAGAAGCAAGCGCTTCATTGAGTTTGTTTATTCCCTGTGCCATGCCGTATCCCTCCTCCCGCAGCGCGCAAAAGGGCAGATCCGCCGCAGCCGCGGCGGGTCATGCCCGTGGTTGTCAGTCATTTTATTATATAGGCTTTTGCCAAAAAGTCTATGTCGATTTTTTAAATTTTGGCGGCAAAAAGCGTTCAGCCGTTGTAGCGGTTCTGCGCGGCGAGCACGCCGTCGGTGATGATGCACTCCGCCGCACCGATCACGCGGTCGAGCACGCCGTCGATGACCTTGCGCTCGCCGGCTGTGAACGGGCCGATGACCCAGTCGACAATGTCGTGCTCCGGCGCGCCGACGCCGACCTTGACGCGTGGGAATTTGTCAGAGCCCAGGTGCGCGATGATGTTCTTGAGGCCGTTGTGGCCGCCCGCGCTGCCGCTGCCGCGCACGCGAATTCTGCCGAGCGGGAGCGAGATGTCGTCAGAGATGACGATGACGTGCTCGGGCGGAATTTTGTAGAACCGCGCCGCCTCGCCCACAGCCTCGCCGGAGAGGTTCATGTAGGTTTGCGGCATCATCAAAAGCACGTTCGCCCCGCCAAAGTCGATGATCTCCGTCAGCGCGCGGAAGCGCAGGCGGTTGCAGCGCAGATCACGCTTGTCGATCAGACGCTCCGCGGCCATAAAGCCGATGTTGTGGCGGGTGTTTTCGTATTCCTTGCCGTAATTGCCCAAACAGACGAGCAGCCATTCCGGCGGGCCGGATTTTTTGAAAATCATTAGGATGTTCCTCACTTTCCCCGTAAGGGGGAGTTTCTTGCGCGCCCCAGGGGCGCGCGGGGTATGCGGCGTGCGCGCCGCAGGAGCAAAGGGGGTATTCTCTTTCCAAAGAGAATACCCCCTTTGGAACCCCCAGAGAA
>CAVFND010000112.1:0-5695 GCA_963623615.1 Oscillibacter sp. ER4
GTCGGTCAGTTCTTTCTCCGTAGAGACCTCCGCTGTCTTAGTAGCGGGTGTTTCGCCCTCGCCATCTTCCGCATACACTGCCGTCGGCAGCAGCGTCAGGCAGAGGCACAGGGCCGTCAAAATACTGAAAACACGTTTTTTCATATCATTCCTCCATCAAAGCATCCATCGGATGCACCAATGGGATATCCCCTTGCCAAAATTTACTGTTCCGTCAAGGCCTCAAAGTCCTTTTCCGCCTGCCGAACGGTCTTCTGGATGATGCCCGCAGCCATCGTGCGCAGGTCCATCTGCAAGACCGCCGCCGTGATCGCCGCACGTTTCTCTTTCGGCACATCGTAGAGCTTGAGCGCGCAGTCCAGAAAGCGCGTGATCTTCGCCTCGATCGTGAAATACACGTCGCACGGCACAGCCATGAAGCCGCGCATCATACTCGCCGACGCGATCTCCATCTCGTAGAAGTCCTTTGTCTCCGCGCTTGGAAGATACGCGTCGAAGATCGTTTGCAGTCGCTTTGCCGTGCTCTTATAAAGGTAGTCCGCCGTGGTAGGCAGCGAGTATGCCATGACATACAGCTCGCGCAGCGGCTCGGTCAACTCCGCGATGTGGAGCTGAAGTGCCGTTTCCACCGCGCAGAGGAACACGGGGTCTTCTTCCCCGCTGTTCTGCCCGGCAAGGTCAAACTGCCCGCCGAACATCCGCTGCACCAGCTCCAACAGCAGCGCTTCCTTGCTCGGAAACGCGCGGAAAAACGAACGTTGCCCCATCCCCGCGGCGCTGGAGATCTCGGCGGTGGTGGTCCGTTCATACCCTTTTTCCAAAAACAGCGCGACCGCGGCGCGCAGCATCTTCTGCTGCGTCAAAAGCCCGTTCGCCTGCTTCCCTCGTGGCGGCATGTCATATCTCCTCTTCGGATTATACTTGTGATTACACTTTCCTATTAACACACTTCATGCGCTCGCGCAAGAAAAACTTTCTCCGCCGCGCGGGCAGCGCCGTTTATCTCCACATTCAGCAGCAAGTTTACACCGCCGAAAATCCGAAGAAGTCCATAAACAGCGCAGCGCCCCGAACCGTTTGGTTCGGGGCGCTTTTCAGGAGGGGTGATATCATGTACCAAATGCCGAATGACGGAACGGCGTCCGGCAGAAGGGCTTTTACATCCCAATTGCCTCTTCCGGCGAGGTGAAGGGCATGTCGAGCTTCTTGGCCGTTTCGAGCAGCGTGAGCTTGCCTTCATAGGTCGTAAGGCCTCTTCTCAGGTGCTTGTTGTCGGCGAGGGCCTGCTCCGCACCCTTGCCCGCAAGCTGCACGGCAAACGGCAGCGTCGCGTTCGCGAGCGTGGTGGACGCGGTCTGGGCGAAAGCGGAGGGGATGTTGCCGACGCAGTAGTGCAGGACACCCTCTTCATAGTAGACGGAATCGTCGTAGGTCGTGCTGCGGCAGGTCTCCACCGCGCCCTCATCGTCGCAGGCGACGTCGATGAGCAGCGCGCCCTTCTTCATGCGCTTTAAGTCCTCGCGATAGATGAGGTGGTCCTTTCTGGTCTTGGGCCAGAGGATGCAGTTGATGACCACGTCGGACTCTTCGAGGCAGCGCAGCAGGTTTACGCGGTTGGAGAACAGGAAGTCGACATTCTGCGGCATGTGCTCTTTTGCTTTGAGCATCGCATGATAGTTGACGTCGAGCATGTGGACGTGGTTGCCAAAGGCAGAAGCCATCTCGCACGCGCCGATGCCGGAGTGGCCGCAGCCGATGATCGTGATGACCGGCGCGTCCGCGCCGCAGACGTTCGCGATCAGCTTGCCCGAGCCGCCGTTCACGGCCTGCGCATAGTGCAGCGCCGCGAGGAAGCCGCCCTTGCCCGCAAGCTCGCTCATGGGGCTCAGCAGCGGCCACTCGCCGTTGTCGCCAGAGATGTCCTCATAGGCGATGCTGGTGCAGCCGCTCGCGAGGAGCTCTTCGGTCTGCTCTCTGTGGCTGTTGGAGTGGATGTAGGTGAAGATGATCTGATCCTTACGGAGATACTTGAACTCCTGCGGCAGGATCTCTTTCACCTTGTAGATGAGCTTTGCCGTATTCCAGACCTCTTCGGCGCTGCTCAGAATCTTCGCGCCCGCTTCCTGATAGGCCTCATCACTGAAGCCGCTGCCGACGCCCGCGCCGGTCTCAACGAGCACCTCGTGTCCGCGGCGGACAATCTCTCCCACCGTGATGGGCGTGGCGCTGACTCTGTATTCGTTTTCCTTGATTTCCTTTAAGATACCGATGATCATAATTCATTCACCTTTCTGATGCACCGTGCGGCCGGTCCCCCGGACCCGGACCGCTGTGCAGTGATAAATTTTAATTTAGAATCGTTCTGCCGCAAAGGCAGGCAAAAAGCGTTCCTCTCACGCGGTCAGGCCGACGATGATATAGCCGACCGCCGAGATTGCCGCGGCTGAAATCGCATAGGGAATCTGCGTCTTGACATGGTCGATGTGATCCGAGCCCGCGGCCAGCGAGGAGAGGATCGTCGTGTCGGACAGCGGTGAGCAGTGGTCGCCGAAGCATCCGCCGCCCATAATGGCCGCGACCGCCGCATAGATGAGCGGCGTGATCGCGCCGCCGGTCAGTTCGAAAGCGAGCGGCATGCAGATGGGCGTAACGATGGCGTAAGTTCCCCAAGATGAACCTGTGAAGAACCCTATGAATGCGCAGATGGAGAACGTGAGCACGATGATAATGGTCGGCGTCACCCAGTTTCTTGTCACACTGATGACATAGTTGGCCGTGCCAAGCTCTTTGCTCAATTCATTGAGGCAGTAAGCCATCGCAAGGATAAGAATTGCACTGATAACGCTCTTGATGCCCTCGGTTGCGACCGAGATAAGCTCCGCGACGGTCGCCATCTTGCGCACGATCATCACAACAAACTGGAACGCGACGGCGCAGACAAAGCTCTCCAATATCTTGGCGCTGCCGGTCGCGGCATAGGTACCAATCGTGATGCCGATGATGAGCAGCACAGGGAAAATAAAGTCGATGAACAGGCTCGATTTCACTCCATCATTGGGCTTGATGTTGTCGAGCTCGTTGCTCAGCATCGGGGTCGCGCCGTCGGCGATGACCTTACCCTCCTCGAAGGCACGGTCCTCTGCGCGCCTCATAGGACCATAATCGGGGATAATACCAATTGCAAAAAGGCCAACCATCGCAATGGCGAGGATGCCGTAAAAGTTATAGGCGGCCATATGGAACACGACATTCTGCGCAATATCTATATCGGCGATTGAACCGATGCCGACCAGCAGGCCTGCCATGTAAACTCCCCGTGCGCCAAACGGGATCATCGTGCCCTTGGGCGCGGCGGTCGAGTCGCAGATATAGGCGAGCTTTTCGCGCGAGACCTTCGCCTTGTCGGTGACACCGCGCATGACATTACCGACGAACAGAATGCTGAAATAATCGCTGAAGAAGATGAAGACGCCAAGCAGCCAGGCGACGATCTAGACGCCGCGCCGCTTGAGGTTGAATTTTGAGATGGAGTTGGTAAATGCGTCAATAGCTCCAGACTTCTGGAAGTAAGCGACCATGATGCCGATAAACACCTCGATGAGCATGATCCAGATGAAGTCCGCGTTGCCGAGCGCGCGCTCACAGAGGCTGACAAAGCCGGTGAGCACGTTGCCGCCGGTCACGAAAATACCGACAGCGATACCGATAAGCAGAGAGATCAACGCGTCACGCGTGATAAAGGCAAGCGCCACTGCCACAACAGCCGGTGCGAGAGACAGTATTCCGAAATTCTCCATAGAAGCCTCCTGTTTCTTTGTTGTTCGGATCGTTTTTCGATTTACGCGGTCTCGCCGCCGTCCAGGGGGATGTGCTGGCCGGTGATGTACTTGGCCTCGTCAGAAGCAAGGAACGCATAGAGCGCGGCGACCTCGGCAGGGTCGGCGTGACGCTGCATGGGGATGCCCTTGTTGCACTCGTCGAACATCTCCTGCGTGTACTCGGCCTCCTGCATCGGGGTCAGGACGTAGCCCGGGCAGATGCAGTTGCAGCGGATCCACGGCGCGTGCTCGAGAGCGACGGAGCGGACGAGGTTGATAACAGCCGCCTTCGAGGCGTTGTAGTCGGTGTAGAACGGATGGCCTTCCATGCCGTTCGTGGAGGCGGTGCAGAGGATGACGCCGGGGTTTTCCTTGCTCTTATCCTTCTGCATGCGCTTGAGCGCCTCCATGATGCAAAGGCACATACCGTCGAGGTTGACGCCCATGACGCGCTTCCACTGGGCGAAGTCGGTCTCGATGAACTTCTTGCGGATGGAAATGCCCGCGTTGGAGATCAGAATGTCGATGCCGCCGAGGATCTTGTCCATCTCGGCAAACGCATTCTTGACGCTCTCTTCACTGCTGACGTCGACCTTGACCGTGCCGGCGAGACCGGGGATCTCCTGCTTGAGCGCGTCGAACGCCTTCTCGTTGTAGTCAAAAACGACAACACGGGAGCCCTCGAGCGCGAAACGCTTGGCAGTGGCCTTGCCGATGCCGGAAGCGCCGCCGGTCACGACCACGCGCTTGCCCTTGAGCTCCGGATACAGCGCGCGGGACTCAAAATGATAATCCTGTTTTAACATGGTTCGTTTCTCCTTTATCTTGGTTGTCCGCCAGAAATATCCGTCTGGCAGCTGCTTGCCTGACATATAGCAAGCGCCGTGCCAACCGCCGGTCAACAAATTGAAAGAAAAATCCGCGTTATTATGACGGTTGAACCGTCACATTTTTGTGTATATTTACTATTTTCGGCATTTTGTGGCAAATTTTCGCCGCTCATTTTTCGCCGCATCGGCGAATTTTTGCCAAAAAAGAGCGCCCAGATGGGCGCTCTTCTATTTTTCTTATTGTTCCAGGCCGCGTGCCTTATAGTTGAAGGTCTGGCGCGGCAGGCCCAGCAGCTCTGCCGCCTTCGTCCGGTTGCCCTGTGCCTTTTCCAGCGCGCGGCGCAGCAGAGCCTGCTCCGTTCTGCGCATCACAGACTCGTAATCGAGGTCTTCCTCCCCGCTCTCCCAAAGGTTCTCGCTCTGCACGGCCTCCGGCGCCGCCCGCCCGATTCTTGCCTGAAGATACTCCGGCAGGTGTGAAAACGACAGCAGCGCGCCGTCCTCTGCCCGGCTGACCATCAGCTCCACGGCGTTTTTCAGCTCGCGCACATTGCCCTCCCACGAATAGGCGTGGAAAATGCGCTGGAGCTCCGGCGTGATCCCCGAAATCTTCTTGTTGTACATCTTGCTGTAATAGCTGATGTAGTACGACGTGAACAACTCGATATCGTCCGGCCGCTCGCGCAGGGGCTTTAAAAAGAGGAGTCCTCTCGAAAAGCGGTAGAAGAGGTCCTTTCGCAGAATATGATCCTTGACCGCCTGCTCGGGGTCGACGTTCATCACGGCAATGACCTTGACGTTCACAGTCTTGTCGTGCGACGCGCCCAGCGGGCGGAACGTCCCGTCCTGCAAAACGCGCATCAATCGTGCCTGCACACTGTACGGCATGGAATTGAGCTCGTCTAAAAAGAGCGTGCCGCCGTCGGCCTGCTCAAAGAGGCCCTGCCGGTTCTCCGCGCCCGTGTACGCGCCCTTCACCGTGCCGAACAGGACGGATTCGATCAGGTTTTCGGGCGCGGCGGCGCAGTTCAGAATGACGCGCTTCTC
>CAVFND010000113.1:0-5600 GCA_963623615.1 Oscillibacter sp. ER4
GGCGGAGACCGCGGCGAAGAAGCCCGCCGCCAGGAAGACGGCAGCGAAAAAGACCGCTACGAAGGCTGCCGGCACCAAGAAGACCGCGACGAAGACCGCCGCGGCGAAGAAAACGACGAAGAAGACCGCTGCTGCCGAGGATGGCGAGGAAAAGCCTGCCAAGAAGACCGCGGCGAAGAAGACCACGACCACGAAAAAGGCGGCTGCGAAGAAGGCGACCGCCAAGTCCACGGCCAAGAAGACCGCGGAGAAAGAAGAGAACTGATGCAAGTAACTGTGATCGGCGCCGGTCTTGCCGGCTGCGAGGCTGCCTGGCAGCTCGCGCAGCGCGGCATCGCCGTGACGCTGCATGAAATGAAACCAGAAAAGACCACTCCCGCGCACCATACGGCGGATTTTGCCGAGCTGTGCTGCTCGAATTCGCTGAGGTCTGACCAGATCGAAAATGCGGTTGGCCTTCTCAAAGAGGAGCTGCGCCGCTTGGATTCGCTGATCCTCGCGTGCGCGGACGCGACGCGCGTGGAGGCGGGCGGCGCGCTGGCGGTCGACCGCTACGGCTTTTCTAAGCTCGTGACCGAGAAGATCCGCTCGCACCCCAATATCACGGTCGTCCCCGGCGAGGTGACGGCCATCCCCGAGGGGAATGTCATCATCGCCTCGGGCCCGCTGACAAGCGACGCGCTCGCCGCCGCTATCGCCGAGAAGATCAGCGACGGCCACACACTGAATTTTTTCGATGCCGCCGCGCCGCTCGTGACGTTTGAGAGCGTCGACATGGATTCGGCGTTTTTCGCCTCGCGCTACGACAAGGGCACGGCAGACTACATCAACTGCCCGATGACGGAGGAGGAGTACGACGAGTTCTGGCAGGCGCTCACGACCGCCGAGGAAGCGAGCGTGCACGGCTTTGAGGATAAGCACGTCTTCGAGGGCTGCATGCCCGTCGAGGTCATGGCGCGCCGCGGACACGACACGCTCTGCTACGGCCCGCTCAAGCCGCGTGGACTGCGCGACCCGAAGACGGGGAAGGAGCCCTATGCCGTCGTCCAGCTGCGGCGCGACAATGCGCAGGGCAGCGTCTATAACCTCGTCGGCTTCCAGACGCATCTGCGCTTTCCCGAGCAGAAGCGCGTGTTTTCGATGATCCCCGCGCTGCATGACGCGGAGTTTGTGCGCTACGGCGTGATGCACCGCAACACCTATCTCCGCTCACCGGGAATGCTGGACCGCTATTACCGCCTCATCGCGGATGACCGCATCGCCTTTGCCGGTCAGATGACCGGCGTGGAGGGGTATATCGAGTCCGCGGCCTCGGGCTTTTTAGCGGGCATCGAGATGGCGCGGCGGCTTGAGGGCAAGCCGCCCGTCGACTTCCCGCGCGCGACGGCCATCGGCGCGCTGGGGCTCTACATCAGCGATACGACGGTCTCGGACTTCCAGCCGATGAACGTGAACTTTGGCATCATGCCGCCGCTGGGCTACCGCATCAAGGGCGGCAAGCGCGTGAAAAACGCGCAGCTCGCCGCGCGCTCGCTCGAGAAGATCGACGCGATGCGCGAGGATGTGCTGAGCGACAGGAAAGGAGAGTGACCCCCATGAAGATCATCGTCGACGCCATGGGCGGCGATTTCGCCCCGCTCGCACCCGTCAAGGGTGCGCTGTTGGCGCAGGAGAAGTACGGCGTGGACATCGTCCTGACCGGAAAAACGGAAGAGATCTTGAAGGCTCTGCAGCAGTGCGGCTGCAAGGAGCTCCCCAAGGGCATGGAGATCGCCAACGCGACCGAAGTGGTCGAGATCTGTGATGATCCGGCCACGGCCTTTAAGCACAAGAAGGATTCGTCCCTCACCGTGGGGCTCAGTATGCTCCATGCGGGCGAGGCGGACGGCTTTGTCAGCGCGGGCAGCACGGGCGCGCTCCTTGCGGGCGCGACGCTTGTTGTCAAGCGCATCCGCGGTCTGCGCCGCGCGGCGCTCGCGCCGACGATCCCGACGGCCAAGGGCAAGGCGGTGCTCATCGACTGCGGCGCGAACGCCGAGTGCACGGTCGAATATCTGCTGCAATTCGCGTACCTCGGCAGCTACTACGCGCAGAAGGTGCTCGGCGTCGAGAACCCGCGCGTCGGCCTTTTGAACATCGGCGCGGAGGAGAGCAAGGGCGACACCCTGCGCCGCGAGACGTATCAGAAGCTCAAGGAAGCGGGCGAGGCGGGGCATCTCAACTTCACCGGCAACATTGAAGCCAAGGAAGCGATGCTCGGCGAGTGCGACGTCATCGTCGCCGACGGCTACAGCGGCAACATCATGCTCAAGAGCATCGAGGGTACGGGTAAGCTCCTTTCCATCAAATTGAAGGAGATGCTGATGCACAGCACCGGCACGAAGCTGGCGGCGCTGCTGCTCAAGGGTCAGCTCGGCGATTTCAAGAAGATGCTCGACGCGAACGAGGTCGGCGGCACGGCGCTGCTCGGCATCTCGAAGCCGGTCGTCAAGGCGCACGGCAGCGCGAGCGAGGTCGGTATCTGCAACGCGGTGCGTCAGGCGATGGAGGTCGCGCGCAGCGGCATCATCGATGACATCACGCAAAATATCGACAAGATGCGGATTGAACAGAAGGCAGAATAACGCGAATGCCAAAAAGCGGCAAAATGGGTATTGACAGTGCTGTACCTTTGCCGTATCATTTGGAAGAACCAAAACCGTGAGAGGAAGTATAAGACTTATGAGCCCCGAAGAAATTTTCAAAACGATGCAGAAGCTGATCGTCGAGCAGTTTGCGCTCGACCCCGACGAGGTCACGATGGACAGCTCTTTTGAGGAAGATCTTGGCGCCGACTCGGTGGATCTTGTCGAACTGGTGATGGCCATGGAGGAAGAGTTCGAGCTCGATGAGATCCCCGAGGAGGAACTCACCTCGCTCAAGACGGTGGGCGACTGCGTGCGCTACCTGAGCACGAAGCTCGGTTAAGAAGAAAAGAGCCGCCCCGCTTTGCGCGGGGCGTCCTTTTATCAGGAGGAAACACCATGCAGGCCTTGGAAGAAAAGCTGCAATATCATTTCAAAAATCCGGCGCTGCTCGAAGAGGCGCTGCGTCACAGTTCGTATGCCAACGAGCACCGCGGCGCGAACTTTTTCAGCAACGAGCGCCTGGAATTCCTGGGCGACAGTGTGCTCGGCTTTGTGACGGCGGAGTACCTGTTTGCCAAGCATCCCACTGCGCCGGAGGGAGAGCTGACGCGCATCCGCGCGCTGCTCGTGTGCGAGGACAGCCTGCACGAGGTCGCGCAGCGCCTGGAGCTCGGAAAGTACTTAAAGCTCGGCAACGGCGAGGAGAGCTGCGGCGGACGCACGCGCCCGTCGATTTTAGCCGACGCGACCGAGGCGGTGTTCGCCGCGGTGTACCTTGACGGCGGCATCAGCGCGGCCGGCGCACTGATCCACCGCGTGCTGCTCGACACCGAGCGCGAGGAGGTCGCAGAGGAAAAGCGCCGCGACTACAAGACCATTTTACAGGAATTCGTGCAGCGCACGCCGAACCAGACACTCTCCTACCGCCTGTTCGGCGAGAGCGGCCCCGACCACGACAAGACGTTCTACTTTGAAGTCCTGCTCAACGGCGGCGCCGTGGGCAAGGGCGCGGGCCGCAGCAAGAAGGAAGCCGAGCAGATGGCCGCAAAGGACGCGCTCGAAAAGCTGACGAATCAGCACTGAAAAGATGATCACCGACTGCTTTGACAATAAGACCGAGCCCGTCATCAGCCTGCGGGACTTTTACGGCGAGCAAAAGCACCTTGTCGAAACGTGCCTGATCCTGTTTTCACAGAAGATCTATCAGCATCTGCTCGAAACCTTTCCCTGCGAGAAGATCGGCCTCATCGGGGCGTGCAACGGGAACATTCCCATTTACCGTATGAATTACAAGGGAACGGACGTCGCGTTTTACCTCTCGGGCATCGGCTCGGCGGCTGCCGCGTCGGAGTGCTATGAGGCGAGCTGGATCGTCGGCGCGTCGAAGTTTGTGATGTTCGGCTCCTGCGGGAGCCTGAATCGGGAGGCGACGAAGGGCAAGTTCATCGTCCCGACGGAGAGCTACCGCGGCGAGGGCTGCTCGTACTACTTCGCCGCGCCGTCCGACTACATCACGGTCGAAAATGCGCAGAAGCTCTCGGGCATCTTTACCGAGATAGGCGTCCCGCACGTGACGGGACGGGTTTGGACAACGGACGCCATGATCCGCGAGACCGCGGGCCTCGCCGCGCAGCGAAGAAGCGAGGGCTGTATCGCTGTGGAGATGGAGCTCGCCGGCGTGCAGGCCGTGTGCAGCTTTTACGGTTTATCGCTTTATAACTTCCTTGAGGCGGGCGATGTGCTGGAGGAGAGCGGCTACGATGTCGCGGATCTCCGGGATGCGAACCACGACCTCGGTAAGCTCTATATCGCGCTGGAAGCAGCGCTGTGCATCTGAATAGAATAGGGGAAACGCCATGACGGAAGTCACGGCGTTTCTTTTTTGCCCTTGTTTTTCTTCTTTTCAAAGAGGATCGACAGTCCTGCGTAGAGCAGGAACAGCCCAAACGGCTTGCGGAAGACGCTGCTGTCGACCATTGTGGTGAGGAAAGCTGCGGCCAGCGCGCAGAGTGTACCGGCCGGGATGGCCGCGCACAGGACGGTTTTGTCGAGATATCCGTTTTTCCGGTGCGCGAAAAGCGAGATGCCCGCCGTCGGCAGGAAGTAGAGCAGGTTGATGGCCTGCGCCGTGCGCTGCTCCACGCCGAAAAAGAGCGTCATGCACAAAAGCAGCAGCGTTCCGCCGCCGACGCCCCAGGACGAGAGAATGCCCGTCAGAAGCCCGCAGAGCGCAGGGAAGAGCCAGTCCGTCACAGAAGGTACCTCGCCGCTCCGTAGAGCAGAAACAGCGCGAAAATGCGTTTGAGCCATGTGTTCGATACGTCCTTGAAGAGCCTGCCGCCAATCCATCCGCCCGCGAGCCCGCCGAGAAGGTAGGGAAGCGCCTCCCCGAGCGGCAGCGCGCCGCGGAACGCGTACACGAGCACTGACACAAGGCAGAACGGGAAAATGACGGCCACGCAGGTCGCGAGCGCCGTCTTGTCGGAGAGCTTTGCCCACGAGCGCAGCAAAAAGGCGAGCGGGATGCCGCCGCCCCCGCCGAATAAGCCGTTCACCGTGCCCGCGATCGCGCCGCAGACGCGGTATTTGCCCTTTTCCGTCATGCCGCCACCGCCTTTTCGATGCTATGTAGCGGCCGCCTGAGGGGCGGCTGCAAAAATTACTGCTTCTTGAAGCTCTGGCAGTCGGTGCACTGGTCCATGGTGGGGTTGGCCTCGTGCGTGCCGACCTGAATGGCGTTCAGACCGCAGTACTGGGCGTCCTTGCAGTGGTTGGCGCAGTTGGTCACGGCGCAGCGGATGGAGGTGTTGGGCGTGCAGGTGCAGCCGTTATTGGTATGATCGGTCATGGATTTGTCCTCCCAAAAAGTTGTTTTGGCGTTTGCCGCGTTTAGTTTGCGCGCATTTTTGTCCGCTATTCAAATGGAAGAACATTCCAATAAAAAACGTCCGGCTGATATTCAGCCGGACGTTT